>NZ_JBSQVP010000039.1:0-23703 GCF_055136605.1 Aquaspirillum sp.
CGGGCACCAGATCACATGGTAGGCCGTTTGATAGAAGTAATTACGTTTTGTGACGACATCGACCATGCGTCACAGTTTATACCACAGGGTGCGCTTTGCACACCCGCAATTCCTCCCCTGACTCAAGTCAGGGGTTTCCTTGCGGAGATTCTATGAATAATCAACGATTTACCAGTGTATGGGATGCTATCGAGGATACCCCTGAAGAAGCAGAAAACATGAAACTGCGTTCAGTCCTGATGACAGCCTTAAAAAACCACCTAACCCGCACTGAGATAAGCCAAGCACAAGCAGCTAAGCTCTTTGGAGTCACCCAACCGCGTGTCTCTGATCTGATGCGGGGCAGAATTAATTTGTTTAGCCTTGATGCGTTGGTCAACATGGCCACTGCTGCTGGACTTCATATAGAAATACGGATTTTAGAAACGGTCTGATTTTCAGAAGGGTGAGCACTAAGCCAGTGCCCACCCCATTTCCATAATCAGAAAACAGTCACCATCAAATACACGGTGTAGGCGATATACGATGACAATAAAATCGCCCCTTTGCTGCGGCTGATACTGCCTTCTTTCCCAAAACCGTAGCCGAAAACAAACAGCGACAGCGTTAACACTGCCATCACCAAGATGTCACGGTTTAACACCTCGGGGCCGACTGATAATGGATGAATCGACCCAGCAATCCCCACCACGGCAAGGGTATTAAACAAATTCGAGCCGAGGACGTTACCTAATGCAATATCATGCTCGCCTTTGCGCGCAGCGATAATCGACGAGGCCAGCTCTGGCAACGACGTCCCAACAGCAACAATAGTCAGGCCAATAATCAGATCACTGATACCGAAAGCATGGGCAATCTCCACCGCCCCCCACACCAATAAGCGCGAACTGGCAATCAACAAAATCAAGCCAACGACCAACCAAAACACCGCCTTACGCATCGGCATAATTCGCACATCAAGCTCTTGTTCTATCTCGGTGCCCAGCGCATCCGATTTTTGTTTTAACCCCTGCCAAATTGTCCACACCATTAAACCAGCAAACACAGCTAATAAAACAATGGCATCAGAACGAGAGATTTCGCCATCCCACAACTGCCACGCAGCCAAAGCGGTGACCACAATCAAGATTGGCAATTCTTTGTGCAAGACTTGTGAGTGGACGGTGATGGGGCTAATCAGGGCGGTGATGCCGAGGATAAGGGCAATGTTGGTGATATTCGAGCCATAGGCGTTACCGAGGGCAATGCCCGGGTTGCCCTGTGAGGCGGCAAGGGCGGATACCACCATTTCGGGGGCGGAGGTACCAAAGCCAACGATGACCATACCAATTAACAAGGGCGGCATCCCGAAGTGCGACGCCGTCGATGCTGCGCCTTCAACAAAACGGTCGGCACTCCACACCAGTAACACCAGCCCCACGATCACGGCAAAGAAAGGTAATAGCATCAATCTGTATCCTCTTGTGGTTGGTTGCATTTTCTACGACTTACACTGTACCGATTGCATGAAGAGCTGTCAGCAGCCTTGGTACGTCGCCCCTTGCGCGAATCAAAGATTCACACGCAAGGGGTGACATACCCTACTCATCTACTACGTCCATCATTCAGAAGCAACTAGCCAAAAAATCGATATCTGGCTCACTCAGGCTTATGGACATGGAATAGACCATAGGCGTATGCTTTGGCGCGGGCTAGGAGATAGAGCAACAGAGATTGGCCAATACACAGGCAAAAAATGGCTTATTTTGGCCTATCAATTTTTAATCATGTAACGATTGGAATCGTTATGAAAAAAATAATTTCGCTGTTAATTTTCCTCGGATTCACTTCGGGATTGGCTTATGCGGATGAACGTCCCAATGCAAAGAATTTTAATAAATCGAATTGGGGTTTACACGTTTCTGGCAGCGATTCCTCTGCTGGGGTGTTTGTCATATTTAATCAAAAGTCCTGCTCTCATAAATATCAAGGAAAGCTTCAAGGGCTTGAATCAAAAGTTGCTCTTCGCCAAGCGACTATTTTTTTAGATGATGAAGGTAGCCCAGGGAAAGTGATTGGCAAGGGGTGTTGGTCGGCAACCGTAGAAAATCAGCAATTCGAATATCTCGGTTATCAAGGTGAGTTTAATGCTGAAAAAGATGGCCGTATCTTAGAAATTCCGTGGTCAAAAATGTTTAATGCCAGCAATGCCGGTTAGTTTATAAAAAACGGCTATTCCGCTTTGTATCTGTTAAGGAGCTGATTGTGAAATTGAAAAATCTTTGCGTAATTCCCCTGTTTCTTTGTGCTTCGCTTGCTCACGCATCACAGTTCGCCTCTGTGGTTGAAGCAATGGCAATCAAAAGTGATGCCGGATACACGAATATTGATTGGGAAGATACTCAGAAAATTAAGGGGGTGAAATGGCAATGGCCCTATCATCAATCTGGCGCTCATAACAGCACAATGAAAGGCAAAACTAAGTTTGGTACGAGTGCTAATCCAAATATTGGTGCAACAATGGTGGTTGTCGAAGGCTCTCGGACAATGGTTAATCGGATCAGTATTTCTGTTGCTAACAGCCGTGATGCCGCTGATATGAAACTTCTGGGGCCCGGGAAGGCAAGACAGATTCCAACATCGTGCGATATGAACTACGCTTCTGAAGTACAAAAAATTTATGAGTTTCGGAAGACTGGCTATAAACCTTTGTATGTGAAATATGCGGAGAGCTGGGGGGCCAGTGGTGAGAGTGGCAGTGTCGATTTTACTCTCGCTTATCAGATTGAAGACGCTATTGATAATCCAAGCTGCAAACCTTTGTGATCATTCAGCAAAGTAGGGTGCATCACCCCAACGGGGCGATGCACCATGACCTTTACCATCCCCCAAAATTCACAATCCACGCTCTATCACAGCCTTGGTACGTCGCCCCTTGCGCGAATCAAAGACTCATACGCAAGGGGTGACATACCCTACTCATCTTCTGTATGTACGCTATTGACCGTAGATGGATAAGCGCAGCGCATCCATCAAGACACCATCACACAATATCGATTCATTACACCGATTAGTGAGCACGAGCTTCGAGGATGTTTTCAATCAAACGATACACCGTTGTCTGTCCAAGATTTTTCGGCCAATCTTCACACGGCGGATGATCGCGTTGCCTTGCCCGACGAATCGCATCGTCGATTTGTGCCTGACTGATTTTCCGCGTGTCGATTGCTTTGTCGTAGTCCGGCATCCAACGTTTAAGACGATCGGTGCAGTCACGCGAGGAATTGACACCCGTACCATCCTCAAAGTGCAGCAATAACCAATATTCGAATTTGGGGTTACTGAGCGCAAAGCCGTAGTTCTCTTGCTGCAATGAGAAACAGCTTTTTATAGCGTCGCTCACCCAACGGTCGCTGGAATTTTCGTCGCTGTGCTACCACTCTACTGCACCTCCTCAGTAGCCGAAGTATCAGTGTTCTCAGAAAAATGGCTGCTGAGCAAAATGCGAGGGATACCGCCAAGTCTGCCCTGTAAATAGCTCTTGCGAATATCTTTGTCGTAGCGGACATCTTTATATTCAGCGAAGGAAACCAACGTCGATACCCCTGTACGTTTACGCTCGGCCACCCACATTTCATCACGGCGCAATAGTTGCTGGTCCATCAACAAGACATCGTGGGTGGTTAGCAGAAGTTGTGAACGGGTATCAGCAGAGCAACTGGCCAGATACGCCTCCAACAGGCGGCGTGTCAGCAGGGTGTGAAGACTACGATCTACTTCATCAATGACGAATACTTTTTTTGACCCCGGGGCCGCGAGTTCAAGAAATGCGGGTAACAGATCAATCACGCGCTGCGAACCATCGGATTCTTGCCTGATTTCAAATTTTGCTTCTGTCCCGTCCACTTTCGGGTGGTAAGTCACCAGCTTCTTGGCGATCAACTCGCCGTTTTTGCGCGTGAAGACGAAACGCTCATTCTTGTCCGACATCAGGCGAATTGTCATACCTTCTTTAACATCCTCCTGAAGCATCATTTTCATCGGTTCGGGCAGGGGAATATTCTCGAAGGGAATCTCCTCGCCACCAAGGTGGGCAATGCCTGTGTCGAGCTGCGGCAGCATTTCGTTCATCGTGGCATAGAGAGGATGACCGTCATCGAGGAACTGTTCGAAAGGCTCAAATCGCGAATCCGGTGCGACCAAGTCCAGCGTGTCTTTGAACCAGTCATAGATCGGGCGGAAGTTGTCCACCTTCTGGGAAACCGAGTTCGTCAGGAATAGCTGGTTGTCACGTGTGCCTTTGAACGCAAAGTGCAGAAATTGATCCTTCTTCAAAGCCTCGTCGAACTCAATCTGGTTACCTCGACGCGAGTAGAGCACTCGCTCGCTGGTGCTAGTGACGACAATCAGCCTTTCATCTAAAACAGCCCTGCGGTTCACCGAGAAAGAGAACTCGTAGATCATCTCGTCAATCAAGAGCTCAAACACAAAACGTGAGGGTTTATCGATGCTGGCGTTATCCAAACGAAAACTTTCTACCGCTAAGTGGCTGTCAGGCTGGGTGCCCTTGACTACCAGCATCTTGGCGAAGTTCAACGCTTTGAAGAAATTGGTCTTGCCAGAAGCATTGCCACCGTAGATGGCAGCCACCGGCAAGATACGAGTGTTGTACTTCCCGAGTTTGGGCAATCTGTCTCCGTGCTGGCGTTCCCGACTGGCAACCATCGAGAAGGTGACGGAATCGCGGAAGGACATCCAGTTTTCGACAGAGAAGCTAATGAGCATACACCGACCCCTTACGAGTAAAAACCGCTTTGATTGGTCTTTTATTGTACGGCCATGCCATTTTTTGCTCAAATTAAAGAGAAAAAATCTCTTTAGCAAGTGATGGCCGTAGATGGATAAGCGCAGCACATCCATCACCCGAGAGATTGATTCATTGCACAAATTAGTGAACAAAGTAGGGTGCATCACCCCAACGGGGCGATGCACCACGACCTTTACCATCCCCCAAAATTCACAATTTACGCTCTGTCACAGCCTTGGTACGTCGCCCCTTGCGCGAATCAAAGATTCACACGCAAGGGGTGACATACCCTACTCATTTTCGCTGTGTACGCTATTGGCCGTAGGATGAATAAGCACAGTTCATCCATCAACACATCATCACCCGAAATCGATTGATTACACCGGTTATTAAGCCAGCAAAGTAGGGTGCATCACCCCAACGGGGCGATGCACCATGACCTCTACCATCCCCCAAAATTCACAATCTACGCTCTATCACAACTTTGGTACGTCGCCCCTTGCGCGAATCAAAGATTCATACGCAAGGGGTGACATACCCTACTCATCTTATGTGTGTAGGCTATTGATAGTTGAAAAAGCACTTTATTCGGCGCTATATTTGTAGCTGTTATTTTGAGGAATCAATCATGGACACCATCTACGCAGACTACTCCATCAGCATGTCAGAATTTAAGCGCAACCCAGCACAAGTGCTGCGAGAAGCAGGAGAAAAACCAGTCGCAGTGCTCAACCACAACCGCCCAGCTTTCTACATGATTACCCCAAAACTCTTTGAAGCACTGGTCGAACAACTGGCCGACCGTGACTTAGTCGAACTGGCCCGCGAGCGATTAACCATGACCGACAGTGCGATTGAGGTTGATATTGAACAGCTCTAACGCACCAACAGAGGCAACAAAATACCGGTTGAAATTCCTACCGGCTGCCCTTGATGAATGGAATGCGCTGGATGGTAGCGTAAAAGCCGTTTTCAAAAAAATCCTAAGAAAACGATTGGAAGAACCGCGAGTTCCCGGGGCTGAATTACATGGCGACCTACGCAACTGCTACAAAATTAAACTGCTAAAACAGGGCTATCGCTTAGTGTATCAAATTGAGGATGACGTTTTAGTGGTGCTGGTACTGGCCGTTGCAAAGCGTGAGGACATGGCAGTTTATCGTGCAGCAATCGCACGACTGGTTTCAGATCAATAGCAAGAAACCATCACCCAACTAAAAAAAAGCCACCCAAATCATCGGGTGGCTTTCTTGGTAGCGCAGAGCGCTTATGCCTGCAACAACAACTTATTCATCCGCTTCACAAACTGCGCCGGATCAGCAAGCTGGCCGCCTTCAGCCAACAACGCCTGCTCAAACAACAACGCACTCAAATCGGCAAAACGGTCTTCACTTTGCTCACGATCCAAACGCTTCACCAACTCATGCTCAGGGTTCAGCTCCAGAATCGGTTTGCTGCTATCCACCTTCTGCCCCGCTTGCTTTAACAAACGCTCCAGATGCGTGCTCATACCGTACTCATCCACCACCAAACACGATGGCGAGTCGGTCAAACGATGGGTAACGCGAACTTCTTTTACCTTCTCGGCCAAGACCGTTTTCACCCGTTCCACCACCGGCTTCAACGCTTCCTCAACCTTTTCTTGCTCTTTCTTCTCCTCGGCATCGGCCAATTCGTCAAGATCAAGCGCGCCTTTCGCCACCGACGACAATTTCTTACCATCAAACTCGGTGAGATAGCTCAACATCCACTCGTCAACACGATCCGTCAACAACAACACCTCAACGCCTTTCTTGGCAAAAATCTCCAAGTGTGGGCTATGGCGAGCGGCGGCGGTGGTGTCGGCGGTGATGTAGTAAATGTGCTTTTGCCCTTCTTTCATCCGAGATACATAGTCGCCTAACGACACCGTTTGTTCATCGGATTCTTGATGCGTCGAAGCAAAGCGCAACAGCTTAGCAATACGGTCGCGGTTGCTGAAGTCTTCACCAACGCCCTCTTTCAACACCGAACCAAATTCCGTCCAGAAACCTTGGTATTTCTCGGTTTCTTTCTCGGCGAGGTCTTCCAACAAGCCCAAGACCTTTTTCACACAACCGGCGCGAATGGCGTCGATGTCCTTCGAGCTTTGCAACAACTCACGGCTGACATTCAGCGGCAAATCTGCCGAATCAATCACCCCACGCACAAAGCGCAAATAGTGTGGCATCAGCTTTTCGGTGTCTTCCATGATAAAGACACGACGTACATATAACTTCACCCCTTGCTTGCGCTCACGCTCCCATAAATCAAACGGGGCTTTGGCAGGGAGATACAACAACTCGATATACTCTTGCCGCCCTTCGACACGGGCATGGCTCCATGCCAGAGGGTCTTGATAGTCGTGAGACACATGCTTGTAGAACTCACGATATTGCTCTTCGCTAATATCGCTCTTGCTACGCGCCCACAACGCCGAAGCTTGGTTAACACTTTCCCAACCTTCTTGTTTCACTTCCTTGCCATCGTCGTCAAACGTAGGCTGTTTTGGCATTTCAATCGGGATAGCGATATGGTCGGAGTATTTGCGGATAATGCTACGCAACTGCCAATCGTTGAGCAGATTGTCTTCTGAGTCACGCAGATGCAAGACAATTTCTGTCCCACGACCCGCTTTTTCGACGGTTTCTAAGGTGTAATCACCTTCACCAGCCGACTCCCAACGCACTGCCTCAGTCGCAGGGGCACCAGCGCGGCGAGTGGTCAGGGTCACACGATCAGCCACAATAAAAGCCGAATAGAAGCCAACACCAAATTGACCGATTAAATTCGCGTCTTTTTTGGCATCACCCGTGAGATTCTCAAAGAAAGCCTTGGTACCCGACCGCGCAATGGTACCGATATTTTGAATCACTTCTTCGCGATTCATCCCGATGCCGTTATCGCTGATGGTCAGCGTTTTTGCCTCTTTATCAAAAGCAAGGCGGATTTTTAACTCGGCATCGTTTTCAAACAATTCTGGGGTTTCTAGGGCTTCAAAACGCAGTTTGTCAGCTGCATCAGAAGCATTTGAAATCAGCTCGCGCAGGAAAATTTCCTTGTTTGAGTACAAGGAGTGGATCATCAGATGCAGGAGCTGTTTCACTTCGGCCTGAAAGCCCAGGGTTTCCTTTTGTGCGCTCATCGTATTCTCAACCAAATGGGATTAAACAATCGAGCAACACAAATGAGGCAAAGCCAGTGCTTTTCAAGACTAAAAGAGGTTGGACTCAGCGACAATCGCCGCCGCCGAGCCCATCAAGAGACAGGCTATTTAGCCCATTAACCAAGTGCGGGGGTTGGATTCCAACCACATTTTGATTTGTCGCGCATCGTCCAAACGCGAATTAGGATTGTCTGCCGCCAACAGCACAATAAACATTGGTGTTGAGCCGACAGTGGCTTGCATCACTAAACAACGTCCAGCCTCGCGGATATAGCCCGTTTTCGATAAACCAATCTGCCATTCACCCTCACGCACTAAGGCATTGGAATTGCGGTAGTGCAATACACGATTCGAGGGCAACAACACATCATGTTCTGCTGTGGTGCTGTATTGGCGAATCAGCGGGTATTGATAGGCAGTTTGTACCATGTGGGCCAAATCCAGCGCCGTGGCGCGATTACCGCTGTTCAAACCGGTTGCGTCGTAAAACACCGCATCGCGCATCCCGATTTGTTTCGCTTTGCGGTTCATGCGCGCAATAAAGGCATCCGTTCCACCGGGGAAAGTCCGTGCCAACGCTGCTGAAGCGCGGTTTTCACTCGACATCAGCGCCAGCAACAGCATTTCGCGCCGAGAGAGGGTAGTCCCCACCGCCAAACGGGAGCTGGTTCCCTTCAGACGATCAATCTCAGCCTCGGTGATGCTAATCATCTCGTCCATCGGTAAATTGGCATCCAGCACCACCATCGCTGTCATCAGCTTGGTAATCGAGGCAATCGGGGTCGAGAGATGGGCATTTTTTTGATACATCGGTTCACCAGTCATCGCATTGATGACCAAAACCGCATGAGAATGCAAACTTGGCTCGGCACTGGCTTCTAAACTCGCCGTCTGTGTGGCACGCCCTTCGGCCAGCACAGGGGGCAAAGCGGCCCCAAATAGACACGTTGCCAAGGCAAAAGAAGAAAAATAGCGGCGTAACATCGATCATTCCTTAGCCAAAAAAACGGCACATGCCCGTGATCCAGCAAAGAACAACGGGCATGTGGCAGTACACGTTACATTGTACGGGAATGGTTTGCGTTATGTCGCTTAATCTGTGGCTTTCACCGGTTTAATTTTGACGGGGAAAGTCTGTTGCAAACTGTTGACATAAGCAAAGGCATCCTGACCCACTTGGAGTTCAGTCAAACGGGCGGCCAATTCGGCTTGTCGTTCTGCATTCTTCGCTGGTGGGGTGGCATGTGGTGCGACACGATAAATCACATAACTGCCATCACCCACCGCTGTGCCAACATAGGCCGGCGCAGGTTTCAACTTAGCAGAGAACACGACTCGCGCTTCTTCTGGTGACAAACCAATGGGTGCTTCACGCGAGACGCGCTGTAACGGCCCCCAAGCGTATTGGTCGCTGGCTTGTCCAGCTTTCAGCTTGGCTAAGAACGCCTTGCCTGCTTCTTGTGCCACTGTGTTGGCCTGTTGCAAGCGCAGTTCCCGTTCAATTTGTGCCGATACTTGCTCTAGCGGTTGTTGTTGGGCTGGGCGATGTTCTAAGACACGCGCAATCACCGTGCGCCCAGGCGCAATTTCGATTGCTTCGCTATTGTGTTTTTGTTTCAACACATCATCACCAAACACCGCTTCTAACAACTTAGGTTGGGCTAAGGGCGAGGGGAGGGCGGTGTTACGCTCTAACCATTCGCTGGTTTGCTGCTTGGTTTTCAATAAATCGGCCACCGCTTGCAAGCTATCCGCTTTTTGATAGGCCAACTCACCCGCTTCTTCCACCTTTTGGCGGTATAGCGCATTGGCTTTTTGTTTTTGCAAACGCTCAACAATGCTCGGTTTCACCGACTTGAGATCAGGCGAGCGAATGTCTTGCACTTTAATGATGTGAAAGCCAAATTCACTTTCAACCAACTCACTGAGCTGACCTTTGTTCAGTTTGAAAGCCGCTTCCTCAAACGATTTCACCATCACACCACGCGGCACATAACCAAGATCCCCGCCACGGGCAGCACTGCCGGGGTCTTGTGAATGTTGGCGCGCTAGCGCAGCAAATTGCTCTGGTTTTTCCTGCAACAGAGACAACACCGTTTCCGCTTGTTGGCGGGTGTTTTGTTTCACTTCGCTATTTGCCCCCTGCGGTAAGGCAAACAGAATATGAGCAAGCTGGCGTTCTTCTCGTGCCAACTCGGTTTTATGTTCTTCAAAGTATTTTTCAATCTCAGCTGCTTCAATCGGAATCGTGGCAGCAATTTGATCGAGAGTGATTTCGATGTATTCCAGTTTTACCGCCTCTGGAATGACATATTGTGCTTTGTCTTTTTCGTAAGCGGCTTTAATGGCATCAGACGCCAACTGCACCCGATCAGTAAATTTTTCTGGACGGAACCACAGCGGATTGATTTCGCGCACTTCGGCAAGGGTGACGGCCAAACGCTCAGTAACGGTTTTTGGTAAGAAGGCGGAAGCAGCTAGGGCTTGAATTTGTTTGTCCAAACGTAATTCACGCATCACGTTTTGTTCAAAGGCTTCAGCCGACAGATTTTGTGATGCCAAATAGGCCTGATAAGTCGCTGGATCAAAACGGCCATCTTTTTGCATCGCCGGAATGGCAGCAATCGCACGCTGTAGCATGGCAGGCGTAATCACCAAACCGGCTTTTTCTGCCTCGGCCAGTAACAAACGCTGGCGGATGAGCATATCGAGCATTTGCTGTCGTAGCGCAGGATGACTCGGTTGGCCTTGCAATGCTTGGTCGAGATCGCGACTGTAGATGCGGCTATCGCCAACTTCTGCGAGATAGTTATCATCGGTGGCTGTGGTATAACTGCCAACACCAAAGCCAACAAAAGTCAGTGCCACTGCCCCTAAGATCACTTTGATGAGGACAGTATTTTTTTGGACAAAATCAAACATACACGCCGTATTTCCGTTTGCCGGTCGGCAAAAAATAAGGTGAACCCGAGGTGTTCACCTTTAAATAAAATAAACACGTAACCTGTGCAACATCACGCTGGTGTGCACAAAGCAGTGTGAGGTTGGCACACTGCTTTTACACAGACAAATTACAGGGCGTCTTTCAACGCTTTGCCCGGGCGGAACTTAGGCGATTTTGAAGCAGGGATCTGAATGGTAGCGCCGGTTTTTGGATTGCGCCCAGTACGTGCGGCACGTTCACCGACGTAGAAACTGCCAAAGCCAACCAAAGTGACTGTATCACCTTGTTTCAGTGCCTCGGTTAAGGCAGCAACCGTAGCGTCCAATGCTTTGCCGGCATCGGCTTTAGACAGTGCAGCGCGCTCAGCGATGGCGTCGATCAATTCTGCTTTATTCATTGTGATCCCTTAAATTATTGTAATGATTCCTAAGAATCGAAAATCAAACCGTCTGCTTTATAGCAAGGTGCAATTCGGCATGTCAAGCAAGCCACTCACGCTTAATGTGTGGTGATTTGCGAGCCATTCGCCGCTTCATTCAACGCTGGAATCGGCGTCACCGCTTCGGCCTCTTCCAACAAAGGCACAGGTTCACGCTCTAGGGCATGACTCAGCACTTGCTCAATCCATTTAACCGGATGAATTTCCAGCTTTTGTTTCACATTTGCCGGAATCTCAGCCAAATCCTTGACGTTGCCTTGCGGGATTAAGACATGCTTAATGCCCCCACGTTGTGCGGCCAACAGCTTTTCTTTCAGGCCCCCAATTGGCAACACCTCACCACGCAAGGTAATTTCACCGGTCATGGCAACATCAGCGCGGACAGGAATTTTGGTCAAGGCAGAGACCATCGCCGTCACAATCGCAATCCCTGCCGAAGGGCCATCTTTTGGTGTAGCACCTTCTGGTAGGTGAATATGGATGTCGTTTTTCTCGTAGAAATTGCTGGCAATACCTAACTGGCGAGCACGACTGCGTACCACACTCATCGCCGCCTGCACTGACTCTTGCATCACCTCGCCGAGTTGGCCAGTGCGAATGATATTACCCTTACCCACCAAGGCGACCGCTTCAACCGTCAGCAACTCACCGCCCACTTCCGTCCATGCCAAGCCCGAAACTTGTCCAACTTGATTGGCTTGCTCAGCCACACCATAATCGTAGCGGCGCACGCCTAGGTATTTATCCAACCCTTTCGCCGCAATGGTCACTTTTTGTGCTGCTTTACCCAACTGTTTCGCACGCACCACCTTGCGACACAGTTTGGCCAATTCGCGGTCAAGATTACGCACACCGGCTTCGCGAGTGTAGTAACGCACAATGTCACGGATCGCTGATTCTTGCACGACCAATTCACCTTCAGTCAGGCCGTTGTTTTTCAGTTGCTTCGGCAACAGATAGCGCTGAGCAATATTCAGCTTTTCATCTTCGGTGTAACCCGAGAGACGAATCACTTCCATCCGATCAAGTAACGCAGGTGGGATATTCATCGAATTTGCCGTTGCGACAAACATCACATCCGACAAATCGAAGTCAACTTCAGCATAATGATCAGCGAAAGCATGGTTTTGTTCGGGGTCTAACACTTCTAATAAAGCAGAAGAAGGATCACCACGGAAATCAGACCCCATCTTGTCCACTTCATCGAGCAAGAACAGCGGGTTTTTCACCTTGGCTTTAATCATGCTTTGCAAAATTTTGCCCGGCATCGAACCAATATAAGTACGGCGGTGACCGCGAATTTCTGCTTCATCACGCACTCCACCCAGAGCCATCCGCACAAACTCGCGGTTTGTCGCACGAGCAATCGATTGCCCCAGCGATGTTTTACCGACACCGGGCGGGCCAACTAAGCACAAAATCGGGGCTTTAAGTTTATCGACACGCTGTTGAACCGCCAGATATTCAACAATCCGCTCTTTGACCTTTTCCAGACCAAAGTGATCGCTTTCTAATACCTCTTCTGCCGCAGCCAAGTCTTTATTGATCTTGCTTTTCTTTTTCCACGGCAGATCGATCAGCGTTTCAATGTAATTGCGTACCACGGTTGCCTCGGCCGACATGGGCGACATCAGGCGCAATTTTTTCAACTCAGCTAAGGCTTTTTCGCGGGCTTCTTTTGTCATTCCAGCCGCTTTGATGCGCTTTTCCATCGCATCTAAGTCGCTGTTTTCGTCCAGCTCACCCAATTCTTGTTGAATGGCTTTGACTTGTTCGTTCAAGTAGTAGTCGCGCTGGGTTTTTTCCATCTGTTGCTTGACGCGACCACGAATGCGTTTTTCAACTTGCAGAATCTCTAGTTCAGATTCCAGTTGCGTCAACAAGTGCTCTAAGCGTGGCTCAGTGTGCAACAGCTCGAGCACTTCTTGTTTTTGTTCTAATTTCAGCGGTAAATGCGCGGCGATGGTGTCGGCCAAGCGGCCAGCTTTATCAATGCCAGTGATTGAGGTCAAAATCTCAGGAGGAATTTTTTTGCTGAGTTTGACAAATTGTTCAAACTGCGCCAATAAGGTCCGGCGCATGGCTTCAGATTCAGAGCTATGCTCTTCCTCTGCCGCAAACACTTCTAAATCGGCTTCAAAGAATTCGGCATCGTCACGAATTTCGGTGATGGTGGCACGTTGGCGGCCTTCAACCAGCACTTTGACCGTACCATCGGGCAGTTTCAACATCTGCAATACGGTGGATAGCGTACCAATGCGGTATAAATCTTCTTCGGAAGGTTCGTCTTTAGCAGCAGTTTTTTGGGCAACCAATAAAATCTGTTTGCCCTCGTTCATTGCCTGTTCAAGTGCCTTAATCGACTTGGGGCGGCCCACAAACAGGGGGATCACCATATGCGGGAACACCACGACATCGCGCAAGGGGAGCAGGGGCAAGGTCAAAGCTTCTGCAGGTGCGGTATCTTGGGCGTTAGACATTGAGTTTCCTGTAATTAAAGACGAAGAGATGCAAGGGAAATGGGGCAGGCGCAAGCGAATTCAAGCAAAACACCCACCATCCCCCCTTCGACAAAAAACCGCCCCGAAGGGCGGTTAGTGTCATACAACAAGCCAACACTAGGCAGAACGTGATACCGATAGATCGTCTTCTTGATAGACATAAAGCGGTTTCACGCCCTGTTCGATTACGTTTTCATCGACCACGACGCGATTGACGCCAGACAACGAGGGAAGCTCGTACATGGTATCAAGCAACGCTCGCTCGATAATCGAGCGCAAACCACGGGCACCCGTTTTGCGGGCAAGCGCTTGTTTAGCAATGGCTTTTAGGGCTGTTGGTCGAATTTCTAGCTCGACTTCTTCCATCGCAAACAGCTGTTGGAATTGTTTGATTAAAGCGTTACGCGGTTCGGTGAGAATCGTCACCATCGCGGCTTCATCCAATTCTTCCAACATCGCCAACACCGGCAAGCGACCGATAAACTCGGGAATCAAACCGAATTTAATCAAATCTTCTGGCTCGGTTTCTTGCAAAACACGGCCAATCGCCTCGCCTTGCTCTTTCGAGAAGACATCGGCCCCGAAACCAATCCCGCCTTTTTGTGAACGCTGACGGATAATTTTTTCTAAGCCATCAAAAGCGCCACCACAAATAAACAGGATGTTGGTAGTGTCAACTTGGATAAACTCTTGATTCGGGTGTTTGCGGCCACCTTGCGGCGGAATCGATGCAACAGTGCCTTCAATCAGCTTTAACAGCGCCTGTTGCACCCCTTCACCCGATACATCACGGGTAATCGAAGGGTTGTCAGACTTACGGGAAATTTTATCGATTTCATCGATATAGATAATCCCACGCTGAGCCTTGCTGACATCGTAATCGCATTTTTGCAACAGCTTCTGAATGATGTTTTCAACATCTTCACCCACATAACCAGCTTCGGTCAGTGTGGTTGCATCGGCCATCACAAAGGGCACATCCAACAAACGTGCCAAAGTTTGTGCTAACAGGGTTTTTCCTGAACCCGTTGGGCCAATCAGCAAGATATTACTCTTGGCCAATTCAACCCCGGGCGCACCTTCTTCGCCACGTGCCAGACGTTTGTAATGATTATATACAGCCACCGAGAGCACTTTTTTCGCTGCCTCTTGACCAATGACATATTGGTCGAGGGTAGCGCGGATCTCTTGTGGCGTTGGCAGGTGAGATTTGGTTTTATCTTTCCCTTCCAACGCTGCAGCTGCCTGTTCTTCACGAATGATGTCGTTACATAAATCGACACACTCATTACAAATAAAGACCTGTGGGCCAGCAATCATCTTGCTGACCTCGTGTTGGCTCTTACCGCAGAAAGAACAGTACAGCAGCTTGTCTTTCTTTTTTATGCTCATGAACGGGCTGCCTCGCTGCGATTAGCAAGCACTTTATCGATCAAACCATATTCACGCGCTGCTTCCGCCGTCATGAAGTTATCGCGATCGGTATCACGCTCTAAATCTTCGACTGGGCGGTCGCAGTGTTGCGCCATTAACTCATTAAGCTTGCGTTTCAAGCTCAGGATTTCGCGGGCATGAATCTCAAAGTCGGAAGCCTGACCCGAGAACCCACCCAAGGGTTGATGAATCATGACGCGAGAATTTGGCAGTGCAAAGCGTTTACCTTTTGCACCAGCAGAGAGCAAAAATGCGCCCATGCTTGCCGCTTGCCCGATGCACAGTGTTGACACATCAGGCTTAATGAAATTCATCGTGTCATAAATCGACAACCCAGCCGTGACCGACCCACCGGGTGAGTTGATATACAGGTAGATGTCTTTGTCAGGATTTTCCGACTCAAGAAACAACAACTGCGCCACCACCAGATTGGCAGAATCATCTGTCACCGGCCCCACCATAAACACAATGCGCTCTTTGAGCAGGCGAGAGTAAATATCGTAGGCGCGCTCACCACGACCACTTTGCTCCACCACCATCGGCACTAAGCCTAAGGCATGTGGAGTGGGCTGTGTAGTTTGCCAATCTGATTGGATATGCATTAGGCGTTCCCCATCAACTCATCAAAAGAAACCGATTTCTCGCTTACTTTGGCCTGAGATAACACAAATTCAACCACATTATCTTCCAGCACCATCGATTCTGGGCCTTGCAGACGTTCTGGGCTGGCTTTGTACCATGCGATGACTTCTTCAGGTTGTTCGTAGCTCTCGGCAAATTCTTGGATCAGAGCCATGACTTGCTCTTCTTTTGCTTTGATGTCGTGTTTTTCAACCAGTTCCGCCAAAATCAAACCCAAGGCAACACGGCGCTCGGCTTGTTTGGTGAACAAATCGGCAGGCAGCGGCATCGAGTTTGCATCAATTCCACGTTGTGCCAAGTCTTGACGAGCTTGGTCCATCAAACGGTTGATTTCCATGCCCACCAACGCTTTTGGTAATTCGATTGGGGTGGCATCCAACAGCGCTTGCATTGCATTTTCTTTCACTTGTGCTTGCAGGCGGCGTTTGACTTCGCGGGTAACGTTTTTACGAATTTCTTCGCGCATTTTGCTCACATCACCATCCGCGATGCCAAGCTGTTTTGCAAAAGCTTCGTCGATTTCTGGCAAGGTAGCTGCAGCAACATTTTTCACGGTGATGGTAAACACAGCGGTTTTACCAGCCACTTCTTTACCGTGGTAATCCTCAGGGAAAGTCACCGATACATCACGGCTTTCGCCTTCGGTCAAACCGATAACGCCAGCCTCGAATTCAGGCAACATTTGCCCTTGACCCAACACAAACGGGAAGTTCTCCGAGCTACCACCGGCAAACGCTTCACCATCGATGGTGCCTTTGAAATCGATAATCACACGGTCGCCTTCAGCAGCAGCGCGTTCGACACGGTCGAAACGGGTGCGCTGTTTACGCAGAATATCAATGGTCTTATCAATTTCAGCATCAGTCACTTCGGTCACTGGCTTTTCGACTTCTTTGTCGGTTAAAGAACCAATGGCGACTTCTGGATACACTTCAAATAAAGCACTGAAAGTAAATTGGCTGCGGTCTTCTTCGCTGTTTTGTGGTTCAAAACGCGGGAAGCCAGCCACACGCAACGCTTGCTCGCGCACAGCCGCAGTAAAGCTATTTTGAATCTCTTCACCCAACACTTCTTCACGCACTTGCAAACCGTAGTTCTGCTCAACAATTTTCAGTGGCGCTTTGCCTGGGCGGAAACCTTGGATCTTGGCATTACGAGCCACACGCTGTAAGCGTTGTTTCACTTGGTTATCGATGGCTTCGGTAGGCAAGGAGATCGTCAAACGGCGCTCCAAGGTGCTCAACGTTTCCAACTGAATTTGCATCTTGAATCCTTAATCAAAAGCTTGGATGAAAAGCGATAAAGGCAAGGACGGTCAAATCACCCGATCAGGATTTCATCCGAGCGAGGAGACTGTTCTGGCTTACGCAAGAAAGGCGCGAGTATATCA
This sequence comes from Aquaspirillum sp., assembly GCF_055136605.1. Classification (NCBI taxonomy): domain Bacteria; kingdom Pseudomonadati; phylum Pseudomonadota; class Betaproteobacteria; order Neisseriales; family Aquaspirillaceae; genus Aquaspirillum; species Aquaspirillum sp. Next base: position 17,321 of record NZ_JBSQVP010000039.1, read on the forward strand.
CGGGTGTTTACTGCAGCAACGGGCAGGGATCAAACAGCGAGCATTCTGCCGCGAATTGGCTCGCCATCATCATGCTATCTCCCTCAGACTGCGACAGTCGCGCGTTGTCGTACTTGTTCAAACAGACACACCGCCGCCGCGATTGCCACATTCAATGATTCAGTTTGGCCGGGCATCGGAATTAATACTGGCTGAGCTAAAGCGGCCAAGGCATCAGAAACGCCAGTGCCTTCATTACCAAAAACAAAAGCGCAAGGCGGAGTTAAATCACATTGGTAAAGACTGTGCTGTGCAGCAAGATGGGTCACCAGCTTGATACCAACAAAATCAGTCAATACAGCGGCTAAGTCGGCATCAGCAACGATTTGCAGAGAAAAGTGTGCGCCCATTGCGGCACGGAGCACTTTCGATGACCACACGTCAACACAATCGGCAGACAAATACACTTGGGTAATACCGGCGGCAGCGGCAGTGCGTAACAACGTCCCTAAATTACCTGGGTCACGAATCGACTCGAGCAATAGTTTGTCCTGTGACATCACCTTCGGGCGCGGCAAGGCAGTCAACGACATCACCCCCAGTACCTCGGGGGCAGAATGTAGCGCCGACATTTTTTGTAAAGCAGCCTCTGCCACCCATACATATTCTGTCGTTGCCGCACAACGTTGCAATAACGCTTGGACTTCGGGATGGTGTTCTGCACGGCTATTGAGATAAAGACGTTCTAAGCGCCCACCTCGATCCAGCAAGGTATGGCATAGATGTAAGCCTTCTAACACACATCGCTGTTCAGTATGGCGCGCCTTTGCTTTTTCTAGTAGGCGATTGAGGTTTTTTAACTGCGGATTGTGTGGAGAATCAATACGGGCAAGCAAAACAACCCCTTACATATTAGCGAGATGAATAATGGCCGCTTTAAATGATTGGTAAACCACATCATCAATATCACGTCCAGTTTGTGCATTATCGATATAAAACAGCCCTTTGAATGCACCATCTTTATGTAGGCTAATCATGGCACAACCATTTTCTGGTACACCGACAAAGAAATTATCTTGGAAGCGACTGCGGATAGTAGCTAATTGAGGTGCAGCAATCCGAATGGCTTGGGTTTTTTGCCCAAAAGCATGGAAAAAGCTGTTGTGATCTAACGATAATACGGCCCCAATAAGCTGATCTTCATGCTCAAAACCAATCCGGTAGTGATTACGCAAAGTTTGATCGGTTGGATTAACGGCAAAAAATGCCAAGCGATCACATCCCAACTGTAAAGACAAGCTGGCTAAGGTGCGGCGAATAGACTGATCGAGCTGGGTCATCCGCTCATCACTGCTCCAGTCAAAGAACAAGAATTCGTTCTCTGATACCAAAGGCATAATGGGTAACAAAGCTAATTCGCGGGCAAAACGGTCGTTATCTGTCCCGGCAGCAGGATGGCGAGCCAGATAAAGCGCAATTTGGGTAAGGACTTGCCATAAAGTTTCACGCGGTTGTTGCAACAAATCTGCTGCGTTATCCAGCATGTGTACCACAGGTTTTGACCACCAACCTTCATCAAAGCGCGAGGTAATTTGAATCGCACACCGCAACACCAATTTACGACGGTCGATGGTTTCGTGGGATTGCTGCGACAACATTTCTAGGGCTTGCGGCGGCATCCGGCACAGGGTCAATAATTCGGACAACACCATGTCATAAGGCACACCAAAGCGTTTTTTAGCAACCTCATCTGGTGTGGCTTGTGGATCTAGCGCAGTATCTAAGGCACGACAACACAGCGGCACTTGATATAACAAGGCAGCAACAAAGTATTCTTCAACCCGATGCTCTTCGTTTAATGCTAACCACTCTTTTACCAACCAAGCAGAAAAACGGGCACGAGCATAGGCGGTGCGAATCGCCGGCATGTGGGCTGGTGCAACCCGCGACTCGAGACTGGGCAGCGAACCAAAGCGGTTAAAGAATTGGTCAAGGCCAATCAACATAATCGCGTGTTCAATCCCCAATGTTACCGTCAGAGGCTCACGCACACGTTCGATAGAAGCGACATGGCGCAGCAACTGATAGGCCAATAAGGGGTCGGCCAACACCACATTGGCCACATCCGCAACATTCAGCAAGCTTTCATCTGTTCGCCGCAGATGCGCCAAACGATCAAGACTCACAGAACGAATCGGGAGCGGCTCGGTTGCCATCGTACGAAGCCAGTTTTTCATGCTCTATCCTTCGGTTTCTGCCACACATACAGACAAGAGCCAATACGATCATTGATAGGAAATGATTGCTGGGCCGGCTGTCCTGGTATCGTAAAAGTATTGCTAATCAGTTGGCCATGTGCCGGTGCTTGTTGGCAAAATTGTTGCCAAACTTTTGGCATGGGCTCAGGAGAGAGATAACAGTATACGATATCCGCTTCTTGCAGTGAGGTTTGCCATAAATTGGCAAATTTCACTTGCACATTGCGCACAAAACACGCTCGTATCCGTGCAATTAAAAAGGGAATCATACTGTTTTCTACCCCAGTCAAGACCAGATCGGGGCGCAGGCGCGCTAAACCAAATAAGACCGTGCCAGTACCACAACCCAGATCAATTAACCGTGCTTGCGGCGGTACGATATATTGCAGTTGTGAAAGTGTGGCCTTCGTGGATAAAAACAGAGGCACCCGTTCACGCCACGCATTGCCAGAGATGGCAAAAGTCAGCGCGGCTAAAGCCAGATACCACTCGGGCGCAATGTCTAGCATTAAAGCCCCCCATAACAAAGGGAGAGCGACAAGATGCAATAAACTTGCCCACCAAGGGTGGCGGCGAAAACGACTCAATAACACCGCACAAGGGCCTTGTAGTAACAGCGCAGGGATAGAAAAAGAAACGGCGACCGGCCATGCTAATAGCAAACCGATCACCATCACTAAGCCGTGCTCTAGCCAGCGGCGAATTGAGAAAGACATTGAAATCTGGAAAAAGGCGACAGTGAAAAAGTTACTGTCCTGCCGTTTCTGTTGTCTCTGCGGGGGCTGGAGACGGAGCAGCTGCCGCAGCACGCTCTGCGACAGAGGGGCCTGATTCGCGCAGAATTTCTTCTTCCGTTTTCTTATTGAGGACAATAATCGTGATGCGACGGTTAATCGGATTGGTTGGGTTGGTTTGATCGAGTGGATTCGCCGCAGCCAAACCGGTCACTCGTAACATTTTTTGCTCAGTCATCCCGCCCAACAACAATTCACGACGCGCCGCATTAGCGCGGTCAGCCGACAACTCCCAGTTACTGTAGCCACGTTCACCGGCGGCAAAAGGGGTGGCATCAGTGTGTCCAGAGATTGACAACCGATTTGGCACATCATTCAGAATTTTTGCCATTTCCTGCAATAACAGGCGAGTGTGCGGCAACAAACTGGCACTACCTGAATCAAACATCGGACGATTTTTTTCGTCGATGATTTGCACCCGCAACCCTTCTGGGGTCATTTCAAGGGTAATTTGATCTTTAAACTGTTTTAAGGTTTGGTTTGACTCAATCGCCTGAGTGATTTTTTGCGAAAGCTTGTTGAGCAAGACACGTTCTTTGCGCTCATCTGTCACGATATTGCTGCGGTTCACCTGTCCTGCGGAACGGGTTAAGTCCTCACCCCCTCCCTTGATGGGACTGGTGGCATCACCCGCACCATCGCCCCCGAGCAACGCCACTTTCAATGGTGTACGGAAGTATTCAGAAATCCCCGCTAACGCGCCTTGGGAGACCGATGATAACAACCACATCAACAAGAAGAACGCCATCATCGCTGTCACAAAGTCAGCATACGCAATCTTCCACGCACCACCGTGGTGGGCATGCCCCCCTTTTTTGATGCGCTTGATAATAATGGGGCGTTGTGATTCATCAGCCATGCTCGGCTCCTTTTAACCTACTAAACAAAGCACATAAAAATTAGCGGTTCTTCGCGTTTTTCACGTGTTCTTCCAACTCAAGGAAGGTTGGACGATCGGTGCTTTGCAGAGCTTTACGACCAAATTCAACCGCCACAGGAGGCGCATACCCGTTGAGCGATGCCAACAAGGTAACTTTGATGGTATTGAGCATCCGCGTTTGGTCGTTGAGTTTGTGTTCTAGGTTGGTTGCCAATGGACCGACGAAACCGTAGGACAGCAAAATACCCAAGAAGGTACCAACCAGCGCCGCCGCAATCAGTTTACCGAGTTCTGCCGGCGGAATCCCCACCGATTCCATCGTATGCACCACACCCATCACACACGCCACAATACCCAAAGCAGGGAAAGCATCAGCCAAGTTACGTACAGCATTGACCGGCACTTCGCCTTCATGGTGGTGGGTTTCAATTTCGATATCCATCAAGTTTTCAATCTCGATAGGATTCAAATTACCCCCAACCATCAAGCGCAAGTAGTCACACATAAACTCTGTGACATGGTGCTCAGCCAAGATAGAAGGATATTTGGTAAACAAAGGGCTTTCTGCCGGCGCATCCACATCGGCTTCAATCGACATCAAACCCTCTTTACGCACTTTGCCAAGAATTTCGTACAGCAATGCAAACAGCTCCATATACATTGCTTTATCGAAGTTGGATTTTTTCAGCGTGGTTGGCAAAGCCTTCATGGTGGCCTTGAGTGGTGCACCTGCATTCGCCACCAAGAACGCGCCCACCGCAGAACCACCAATCATCAGCAGCTCAACCGGCTGGAACAGCGATGCAAGATGGCCACCGGCAAGTACAAAGCCGCCGAACACACTGCCTAATACAATGATGTAACCGATGATGACAAACATTAAAGCCCCTTAAGAATGGCTATTTCTCTGTGATGTCCAGCACCCTGATGACGCAGCGCAAAAACGGCCACTATTGTAACAAACACTGGCTATTCGCCAATAGTTCAACTCGCATGACGCTGTAGAAAGTTTGCCTATTTGCAACACGAAAGGATGAGCAATCGGGCCAGCTAAGGCTAAAATGACCAGCAATCTTGTGATCTCACCATGGAGCTTAGCAATGGATGTTGGTTCTCGCCTACGTCATGTCAGAGAAAAATTTGGTTTATCACAGCGTGAATTGGCAAAACGGGCTGGCGTCACCAATGGGACAATTTCCCTGATTGAGCAAAATCGTGTCAGTCCCTCGGTTAGTTCATTGATGAAGGTACTCGAAGGGTTGCCGATGACACTGGCTGAGTTTTTTACCTTTGATCTGGCCCCACAAGCCCCTACACCGTTTTATCCCAAAGCGTGTCAACCGAATGTGGGACGGGAGCAGATTTCGTTTTTTTTGGTTGGGCTCAACCATCCTAATCGTAACCTGACTTTATTACGCGAGATTTTCGCCCCAGGGGCTAATACTGGGCCGGATATGCTATCGCATGATGGTCAAGAAGGCGGTGTGATTGTCCGTGGCAGTATTGAGCTTACAGTCAATGGTGAGACCCAACGCTTAGAAGCAGGCGACGGTTATTATTTTGACAGCCGCCTGCCGCATCGCTTTTCAAACCCCAGTCATGAACCGTGTGAGTTGATCAGCGCCAATACCCCCCCATCAGTTTAGTCACGGAAATTATTGAACTGCAGTGGGGTATCCGTTATTTCCTTACGAATCAAAGCAATTGCTTCTTGCAAAATGTCACGCTTTGCGCCGGAAACACGAACCGTGTCACCCTGAATAGCAGCCTGCACCTTTAATTTGGCATCTTTTAGCAAGCGCACAATTTTTTTTGCAAGTTCCGTTTCGACACCGACTTGAATGGTCACAGTTTGCTTGACTTTATTACCGCTGACTTTTTCTAATTTACCATAATCTAAACAACGTACATCGACATTACGTTTGGCTAACTTGGCAATTAAAATATCTTTCACTTGATCGAGTTGAAATTCTGCATCAGCAAATGCCGTTAATACCTTATCACTTTGCTCAATACGGGCATCAGACCCCTTAAAGTCATAGCGGGTGCTGATTTCCTTATTGGCTTGTTCTAAGGCATTACGCACTTCAACCAAATCTACTTCTGAAACAACGTCAAATGATGGCATAGGTTTTACCCCCTTGTTATTTTTCTAAAAAATAGCTGACCAGAAATTCTTTGAAGACAAATCCAGTCACTCCGGTTCCAAGTGCTAAAAATAGAACGAACATCCCAAATTTTCCGGCATCCGATTTTTTACCCAGATCCCAAATAATAAAGCCCATAAAGCCAATTAAACCTGTCAGTAAAACCCCCATCGACCATCGGGTAAATTCTTCTTCTGACATGTTATCTCCTCAATCTATGTTCATTCAGTGATATGACAGACTCTGTTATGCCAATTTCAAAACGACAGGCAGACTATGTGACGTTTTTTTTCCAAAAAAATGAACCACTCGGCTATAATATTTC
>NZ_JBSQVP010000040.1:0-21887 GCF_055136605.1 Aquaspirillum sp.
TAAATATGGTAACAAAAAAGGCCTTTTCTGCTGCTTTGCGTTAATTTTTTACCGATTTAGGTATAGTTCAAAGTCTCTGCCATGAACCCACAACGCCCTTCCCAAGTTTTCTTCTCGCGTCTGACACATGAACTGCGTACACCGCTCAGTGCTTTGTTGGGCCTGACCGAGCTACTCAGCCAAACGCCGTTAAATACGCAACAGGCTGATTTAGTGAGCAAAATGCAGCGTACAGGCCACAATCTGTTAGAGCTGGTGAACGATTTACTGGATGCTGGCCGCATTGACAGTGGTGCTTTGCGTTTAGAACCGGTGCCGATTGATGTGACCGAACTGCTCAACAATCTGCGGGCAATCTGTGTGCCGTTGGCGGTGGCGCGGGGGATTGAGTTTTACTTTGACGTGGCGGTAGATGTGCCGCGCCGGATCGTGGCAGATCCTCTCCGTTTGACGCAAATTGTCACCAATCTAGTCAGTAATGCCATTAAATTTACTGAAAAAGGCTGGGTATTACTTGAGCTCGGGGTAATTTGTGATCGGGCGGGTCGGCCCTTGTTGCAAATTCGGGTGCGAGACAGTGGGATTGGCATGGATGAGGCGCAGTGTGCCCGTTTATTTCAAGATTTTTCCCAAGGCGAAGGCATTGTAACTCGCTTCGGCGGCAGTGGTTTGGGCATGGCGATCACCGACAGCTTGGTCAAAGCGATGGACGGAAAAATCACGGTCAGCAGTCGCCCCGGGCTGGGCTCTACGTTTACAGTGATTCTGCCGCTGACGTTGGTGGGCGGGGAGCATGTGTTTGAGTCTATCCCTCGCTTGGCAGGCAATGCTTTGATTATTGATGAAAACAAAGTTGGGCGTGCCTTGCTGGCGGTGATGTTAGACCATCTCCACATTGCCTCGATTGGGGTGAGCAATATCCAAGAAGCGATTACGCTATTGGATGAAATGCCCCATCTACGGGCGGAATTAAACTATGTTTTTCTGGCCGATGGCCGTTCTGCTGCTGCTTTGGAAGAAGCCTGTATGCTGTTGCGGCACCATGCCGATATGAATAGCCGACTGTATGTCATCACCCATCCGGGACGGCAATGGGATGACAGCTTGGTGGCGGTGGATGGCCGTTTGGAAAAGCCGCTGGATTTTCCGGTGTTGGCGGCACAACTGCGCGGTGATGTACCGCCGCCGTCACAAACCCCCACCCGCAGCACGCCGATATTGCATGGCAAAACGGTGTTGGTGGTCGAAGATCAAATGGTATTGCGCGAGCTGTTGTGCCATTGGTTAACCGAAGAAGGCGCCTCGTGTCAGGCCGCAACCTCGTTGGCACAAGCGGAAGCGGTGTTATCGCATGTTACACCCGATTGGATTTTCCTCGACCGCCATTTACCCGACGGCGACAGCCTGCCGCGCTTACCGTATTGGTTAAGCCGCTTTGCGGTTGGTGCGGTGCCGCATGTAGTGTTGTGTACAGCGAATCCTGAACAAAAAGAAAAAGAAGCGGCGTTTGCGGCGGGGGCCTGTGCCTTTCTACCAAAACCGTTTACGCCACTGCAACTGCGCCATTGTCTTGAGCATCCGCATGTCCCCACCCCGCCCCCGATGGCCGTGGTACCACGCCAGATGAAACAAGGCACAGTTGAGGCCATCAACTTGGGCGAGGCATTGCGCTTTAGTGGCGGTAAATTGCCCTTGGCACGGCGCATGATTGCCTTGTTTGCCAGCCATCATCAACACAGCGTTGAGCGACTGTTAGATGCCTTGCAACAACAAGATTATTTAGAAATATCACGCATTGCCCATCGCTTACGCGGTGCTGCTGGTTCAATCGGGGCAGTGGAATTGCATCGGATTGCCAGCCAATTTGAAGGCGTAGCCCTGCAAACTCTGCCAGAGGATGTGCTGCGCCATCGGGTGTTGCAACTGTGTGATGCCCTGTCTGCCGTCAATCACGCAGCGGAAGACATGGCTGAACAAGACTTTGCCAGCGCCTAACTATTGATTTCTAGACTAACGATTCGAGAGCTCTATCATGGAAAAATTACTGCATGTCGATGACGATCCGTTTCAACTGGAATGGGTGCAAGCGGTGTTTGAAGGGGAATATCAGGTGGGTGCCTATCCTGATGCTGAGTCCGCCCTGTCCCAGTTACAGCAACTTGAATCAGAAGAAAAACCCACGGTTGCTATTTTGGATTTAGACCTGCCGGGGATGAATGGCTATGAGCTGTGCCGCCACCTGCGGACGGATCCTGAATTAGAGGACATGGCGATTTTGATTTTATCGGCGCGGGATAGTTTGCCCGATCGTCTTGAAGCCTATAACTGTGGTGCAGATGATTACTTTATTAAGCCGGTCGAAATGGCCGACTTGCACTACAAAGTCAATAATCTCTCATCGTTGGCCAGTGCGCGGCGACAAGCGCGTTTGGATGCCATGCAAGCCAATCAAACCACTTTCTCGGTGATGACCGCTTTGGGTGAAACCGGTGTGGTCTTGGGCTTGATGCGTGATGCTGCCAGCTGTCAGGATGAAACCAGCTTAATTCAGTGTGGTTTAGATGCGTTGGCTCAATTTGGCTTACAAGCGATTATCGAGGTCAATTCCTGTCGTGGGCGCTATCTGAATAGTCATGGTGGCGAGCCCATTCCCATCGAGCAAGAGATTTTACAACATGCCAAAACGATGGACCGCATTTTTGAATTTCGGCAACGGGCGGTATTTAACTATCCCTCGGTGACCATTTTGATCAAAGACATGCCACTGGACGAAGAAAGACATGGTAGATTGCGCGACCATGTTGCACAAATTGCCGAAGGCATGAGTTTACGCGTGGCAAGTTTGGATTATGTTTATACTGCATTGCAACAGCAACGCCAGTTGTTGGAAACACGCAGCAGCTTGCTTGGTCTGTCCCAGCGTTTACGCAGTGAGCTAGAACAGCAACGCGAGAACAGCAAAAACATTTTGCAAGAAATGACGCATAGTTTAGAGACCATCATTCATTGTTTTGATCTCAAAGAAACACAAGAACATGCGCTGAAAGAAGTTATCGACCATGCGCGTTTCTCGGTGGAAGATTTGCAAAATCGAGAATTAGAAGTCGAAACCGTGTTGCAACAACTGATTGCACAACTCGACCGCGCCTTAAACTGTTGATCGGAGCCGGCCTTGAATAAACCGATAGTGTTGATCGTGGACGATCAAGCCAATTTGCGTAAATTGCTGCGGTTGTCTTTATGCCAAGAGTATGACGTGATTGAGGCAGAGGACGGTGCTGGGGCGTTGAAACTGGTTCGTGAACACCGGCCACAGGTGGTGATTTTGGATGTGATGATGCCGGGGGAGTTTGACGGTATTGAAGTCTGTCGCCAAATCAAAAAAGACCCTGCACTGGCTAACACCGGCGTGGTGATGGTGACGGCACGCGGTCAGGCCAGCGATATTGAAAGTGGGATGGCGGTGGGCGCTGATGCTTATTTTCCAAAACCCTTCAGTCCGTTAAAACTGTTGGCTTTTCTGCGTGAGCATTATCGCTAAATGTCCAATCCGTCTTTATTGCCTCGGCTATTGTGGGCTGCCGCTGCGATTTCGCTTTTGACGGCGATAGCTGTTGCCGGTGTGTCCTCTGCTTTTATGCAGCGTTGGATTGTGGGTCATTTGCAAGCGCAGCTAGAACATGAATCGATACAGACTGCCAAAAATATCGAGTTGCGCTTTCACGCTGCCTTGATGCAGCTTGATACGCTGGCCGCTTCATCTGGCTTAAGCACTTTGATTCTTGAAGGGCGACCATTACAAGATCGCAATGAATTTATCGCCAAGGTCGATGACCCGATTTTGCACAGTCGCTTGTCGTTATTTGTCAATCGGCCTTTGGGCCCCGACCCTTATCAGCTTGCTTCGGTATGGGAACATGGGCAAATGCTGGCGGTGTTGCGTAAAGAACCGTTGGAGTGGACGGTGTTGATTGCGCGGCCAGTGCATCTCTCTAGCCGCTCGGGGCCGGCAGCGGTGTTGCAGCTTGAAATCCCCATGCAATATCTGTTGGTGCAAGACTTTGACTCAGTACAACATGCGATTGTCACCGAGCAAGGGCAGCGTTTGGTGGGGACGATTGTGGCGAATACAGTAGAAATTCGCACCCCCCTGAATCTGGCATGGCCATTAGATCAACTGCATTTATCGTTAGTGTCTAGTGTGTCGATGGACAGTGCATGGCAAGAATTGTTTGCGTTGTTTCGATTGCAAATTGCCATTGTGATTTTGTTGCTGGCAGGGGTGTTGACTGCCTGTTATATCGTCGCCCGCCGCCTGATGCACCCCTTAGTCCATTTAGGCGAGGCGGCACAACACATTACCCGTACCGGACAGTTACAACAACGCTTACCGACTCAGACGGGGTTTGCCGAGTATCAACGTCTTGCTCGAGTCTTTAATGCCATGATGGATCGTTTACAGGCCACACAGGAAGCACAGGAATACAAAATTCAACAACGTACCGTGATTTTGCGTGAACGAGAAAGCTCGTTGCGGCGACAATTTGAGGTCAGCGATTTAATCACCGAAAGCCAAGCGCAAAAAATCGCTAATGTGCCGTTGCCGGTGTTGTTACATCAGCTGTTACAGCGGCTGTTGCCATTGTTAGAGAGTGAAGTCGGTTTAATTGCCGAGGTACGTGACAATCCGCAGGGACAGCCGGTGTTGTGTCATTACGCACTGGCCTCAACCGCCACGCGTGATCACGCCCGTTATCTCTATGGCGAGCAATATCAACCCCAAACCGGTTTTTTGAGTTTAGATGAAGCACTACAACGGGTGGTTGTGCAAGGCCGCCCTATCGTGTCGAATCTGCCGGCGCTGCCACCCGCTGATGCGCTGAATGAACCCAAACTGAGCAATTTTTTGGGGTTGCCGTTGGCGGTGGGCGGTAAGGTGCTCGGGGTCTTGGGGCTGGCTAATCGAGAGGGGGGCTATGAAAGCCACCACATTGATCTACTCGAACCCCTGTTAGCCAGTTTGGCCGGCATTATTGATGCCTGTCATGCCGACCAAGCCCGCGAACGTGCCGAACATGCGCTCTCGGCCAGTGAACAACGCTTAGAGCTGGCGGTGCGCGGTGCCACGATTGGTTTGTGGGAATGGGATGTGTTGCACGACCGAATGGCAATTAACCATCTGTGGGCGGGGATGTTGGGGTATGAGGTTAAAGAACTCGACCCACTCAACCTAACGCGGTGGTGTGCCTTGTGTCATCCTGATGATGCTTTAGTGGTACGCAGTCTATTACATGCCCATTTAGACGGTCATGCGCCTGACTTTGAATCCGAAGTGCGGATGCGCCATCGGGATGGTCGTTGGTTGTGGATTTTGGCTTCTGGTAAGGTATCGGAACGAGATGGCAATGGCCGCGCATTACGGATTAGTGGAACTCACCTGAATATTACCGAGCGGCGGATGGCAGAGCTGCGTTTGCAAGAACGCACTAAACAACTGCAAGCGATTTTCCGCATGAGTCCCGATGGCTTTGTGTCGTTCGATAGCCAAGGGGTGTTGCGCTATGTCAGCCCAACCTTTGAACGCCTAACCGGATTGAGTGAAACCATTTTAATTGGGTTATCACCAGCTCAATTTGATGCAGCCTTGCAAGACCGTTGTGCACCTGAGGCCCCGTATCGTGGTTTAGCCTCGTTGCGGGCGCGGTTGAACAGCGCTGGCGATGGCCCACGCGAGGGACGCGAAAACCGCGAGTTGTTTGAATTGCGTTGGCCGCGTAAGGCGATTATTGAAGTGGGCATTTCGGAAAGTAGTAACGACTCGGTGAACGTGTTGCTGTATTTTCGCGATGTAACGGCAGAAGTGGAAGTAGAACGGCTAAAAAGCGAATTTCTTTCCACTGCGGCCCACGAATTGCGTACGCCAATGGCCAGCGTATATGGTTTTGCCGAATTGTTGCTCAACAATGACTTTGATCAACAAACTCAGCGTGATTTGTTGACCACGATTTATGAGCAATCGGGTTTATTGGTGCAAATTATCAATGAATTGCTCGATTTGGCGCGCATTGAGGCGCGGCGTGGCAAAGATTTCCGCTTACAAACCTTGTCTTTGAATGAGCTGCTGTGTGACACCGTCAATGGCCTAAAAATGCCGGGCGATGATCGCTCAGTCGTGGTGTCGTTGCCGTCCCAACCGGTATTGGTTCATGCCGACAGCGGTAAATTGCGACAGGCTTTTAACAATGTTTTATCCAATGCCTATAAGTACTCACCCAATGGCGGTGAAATTCGCTTGGTTTTGTCGGCTGAGGTGGCAGAACAGCCTCACCTATGTGCGATTCAAGTCAGCGATCAAGGTATTGGTATGTCCAGCGAACAGCTGGCGCGTGTTTTTGAACGGTTTTATCGCGCAGATAGCTCTGGAAAAATCCCCGGCACAGGTTTGGGGATGAGCGTGGTGAAAGAAATTATTGAACTGCATGGCGGATATGTCACGGTGGACAGTCGTTTTGGGGCTGGTACCACAGTGACCGTCTATCTGCCACTCATAGGGGAAACAAAATGACTCATGGACTGACGCCTGACCAGCCACATTGCACAACGCGTGAGGCCGCCGAACGGCTTGGAGTGTCGTTGCGAACGGTGCAGCTTTGGGTAGAAAGTGGCCGGTTGCCGGCGTGGAAAACACAAGGGGGTCATAGACGGGTCAGCGTCGATGCAGTGGAACAACTCTGCCGCGCCCAAGGCAATCCCCCTCCCGGTACAGGGCATAAACGTATTTTGTTGGTGGAAGACGATATTGCCATGATGAAGCTCTATCGTATCAAACTCAGCTTGATGTTACCGGAGGCGCAGTTTTTTGAAGCCGCTTCGGGGTTTGATGCCTTGTTAGCGATTGGCCGTTTTCAGCCCGACTTTCTGATTTCCGACTTGCGGATGCCCGACTTAAACGGTTTTGCCTTGCTGCGTTATCTGTGCTCGCGGCCAGAATTGGCCCATTTGCATGTGGCAGCCGTCACGGGGATGGAAAGCCATGCCATTGAAGCTGAAGGGGGGGTACCGGCACGGGTACGGGTGTTTGCAAAACCAGTGGACTTTGCTGCCTTGTCCGATTGGTTGCAACAGGCCAGCGATAAAGACCCAGTGATGTTGGGGGATGATTTGGATTATATCGATTAACCTCCGGTCGGCTCCCTGCTGTGTGCAGGGAGCACCTTCCATCTAGGCCATGACATGCCGCCATTCGTCAACTAACAAATAGACAGCGGTAGCAGCCAATAACAGCGCCATGCTGTAATTAAAGCTGCGTAACACCCATGGCTGGTGCATCCACCGCCGCAAGGCATCGCCCGTCCACGCCCACAGCGCAATGCAGGGGAAATTCACCACCGCACAACACACGCCCAATAACAAAGCATCGCCCGCGTGGCTGTCGGCAGGCAAAAACAAAATCGCTACGTTCAATACCATCATCCACGCTTTGGGATTGACCCATTGAAACGCTGCTGCGCCTAAAAAGCCCAAAGGCTGGTGTCCGCCCCGAGAATCGGGCCGATCGGCTTGGGTTTGTTTCCATGCCAACCACAACAAATAGCTACATCCAACCACCATCAACGGTAAGCGCACCGCTTCTAACCATTGCATGATCCATGCAAAAGCCAACGCCACTAATGTCACCTGTACGGCATGGCCGATGCTGATGCCGAGCATGTGGGGTAATGTGCGGCGGAAGCCAAAATTGACGCCACTGGCTGCCAACATCAAATTATTTGGGCCGGGGGTCACCGAGAGGCTGGCCACATAGGTCATCAAAGGAATGTCTAACATCATAATGTCACCTCGTGCTGTGAATGATTCGGTGACACTACGATAACGGGTTTAGTGTTATGGTTACAGTGGCAAAAATAAAATTTTATATGGGATACAGTGATGCGAAAAACACACTGTAACCCTTGCTGTGCTGATGAACTGTGATAGAGAACAAAATGGACAGATCCGACAATATGCCCTTTGTGGTGGGCCCGAGTCATGACACACCGACTGAAATGCCGCGTTACCTGATGTTGGCAGAAGCGTTGCGTGCCGCAATGCAAGATGGCCGTTTACCTGCTGGGGCGCGTTTGGCCTCAGTGCGCGAAGCAGCAAAACAGCGTCAGGTCAGTTTAAACACAGTGTTAGCAGCCTATCGCCATTTAGAAAGTCGTGGACTTATCGAGGCTCGTCCACAGTCGGGCTACTATGTGCGATCACAACTGGCCGCACCACCGCTGCCAACAACCACGGTTCCCGAAAGCGAGGCGCAGCCAGCCGATTTAGTGGTGTTAAATCAAATCGCAGCGGTGTTAGCCGCCAATCAACGGCAAGACCATATTGATTTGTCTTTGGCCTGTCCAAAGGGGGGTGATTTTTATCCGGGGGCGAAATTAGGCAAATTGGTACACGAGTTAACGCGGCGTAAACCAGAGTTATTGACTGATTATTGCCTGCCGCCGGGCCCATTGTTATTGCGTCAAGAAATCTGCCGTCATGCCCATAGTCTTGGCATGGAATTAGACCCTGCACAAATTTGCCTGACCAATGGCTGTATGGAGGCGTTACAGCTGGCGTTGCGTGCGGTAACTCGTCCGGGTGATACCGTCGGTTTAGAGTCACCGACTTACTTTAACCTGTTACCACTGCTTGATCGTTTGGGTTTGAAAACGGTCGAAATTCCCACTCATCCAGAAACGGGGTTGGCGGTTGATGCGGTCGAGCTGTTATTACAAGAAAAACGCCTGCAAGCGATTGTCGCGATGCCGAATGTGCACAACCCCTTGGGCTGTTGTATGCCGCTGGCGGCTAAGCAGCGTTTAGCGCGTTTGGTGAATGACTATCGGGTGCCACTGATTGAAGATGCGTTATACGCTGAATTGCAGTTTGATATGCCGCTGGCCCCTGCGGTGAAGGCGTTTGACCGCGATGGTTGGGTGTTGGTGTGTGCGTCTTATACCAAAACGTTGGCCCCCGGCTTTCGGATTGGTTGGATTGAAGCTGGGCGATTTAGTCGTGATGTGGCTGATTTGAAATTTTGTTCTTCTGTTGCACAACCGGCATTGTTAGCTGAAGCCACTGGGCTATTCTTACAGATGGGAGGATATGAACAGCATTTACGCCGTTTGCGCCGTTTATATGCAGCGCAGTTAGACCGCCTGCGTGGATTGTTAGCGGCGCATTTCCCTGTTGGGACTCGTGCGACTGCACCGCAGGGCGGATTTTTGCTGTGGGTGGAATTGCCGGAGGGATGTGACAGTGCCTTATTATTCCGCCAAGCCCTGCAACATAAAATTTCTATCATGCCTGGCACGCTGTATTCACCATCCGGGCGTTACAACCGTCATATAAGGTTATCAGGTTGTTACCCTTTTAGTGAACGTCATATAAAAGCGCTGTTACAATTAGGGGAATTAACCAATAAACAATTAGGTTAAACAGGCGATTGAGAAATACAAGATTTATGGCAATAAGTATAGAATCAAGTCGTTTTTAATACTTAATTGTGATTTTAGATTGATTGTTAGGGTAATCTGTTGCTATCCTCCTGTCTTGAACCGTTTTTCGATACGAAAGCTGTTTCCATGTTCAGTCTGTTTTCTGACTTTGCCTGCCGTGCGATGGATGAGGGCGTGTAATGAGCGCACACAATGTCAATGCATCTTGCAATGAAGAAGGCACGCTGTCGCTTGAAGCCAGCCAAGCACGGCAATTAGCTGAAATTGCTGCTGACTGGTTTTGGGAAACCGATCAACAACATCGCTTTATCTATTTTTCCGAAGGCATTGTCAGACAAGGGATTGACCCTTTGGCCTTGCTTGGAAAGCGCCGTGATCAAATTGTCGATGTTTCACAAGAAATTCAATCTGGCGATCTAGAACAGCATATTGCGACTTTAAATGCCCATTTACCGTTCCGTAATTTTACCTACCGCCTCAAAGCTGCACCGGGGGTGGCGCCACGGTATTTATCGATTAGTGGGGTGCCGGTATTCAGTGAGCAAGGGACTTTTGAAGGTTATCGCGGTATTGTGCGCGATGTCACCGATGAGATTTCCTTACAAAAAGACCTTGAACGAGCCCGCGATGAGGCACAAGGGGCCAACCGTGCCAAAAGTGAATTTTTGGCCACCATGAGCCATGAAATTCGCACTCCCCTCAATGGCATTATTGGGATGAGCAGCTTGTTGTTACAAACTCGGCTTGATCCCGAACAAACCTATTTTGCCCGTACTATCGATGCCTCCAGCCATGCCCTGTTGTCGATTATCAATGACATCCTCGACATCTCGAAAATGGAAGCCGGGCGGCTAGAACTCGAGATTTCACCCTGTGATCTACCGCAACTGGCCGAAGGGGTGAAAAGTTTGATGGCCACACGCTTGGTCGGCAAACCTGTGTCGCTGATGCTCAGTCTCGATACCCGAGGTTTTGATTATGTGTTGGCGGATGAAGGGCGATTGCGCCAAGTGTTGCTAAATTTGGTTGGGAATGCCGTCAAATTTACTGAGCGCGGTACGGTAACCATTGAAATTTACTGGCAAAGCCTGCCAACAGCGGCAATGTCAGACCTGCCCGATGCCATTAGCGATACCTTAGAAGAAGCAGGATTGTTTGGTCGTTTGCGGGTGAATGTCCGTGATACCGGGATTGGTATTGCCTCAGAAGTGCAATCACGCCTCTTTACCATGTTTACCCAAGCCGATTCTTCCACCGCCCGCCGCTATGGTGGCACAGGCTTAGGTTTGGCGATTTGTCAGCGTTTGGTGGAACGCATGGGTGGGACGATTGGCCTTGAAAGCCAATTAGGGGTCGGCAGTGTGTTTTGGTTTGAACTGCCGTTACAAGTGTGCCCAGGACAGTCGGCGATCACCACAGAACAGCGGCCTTTGGCTGGCCTAAATGTGTTATTGATTGAGCCAGATGAAACCCTACGCAGTGAGATTGCGCGTTTATTGACGCATTGGGGGGCTCAAACTTCATTATTCAGTCAAACTGTCGAGGCACTAACCGATTGGCGTGAACATTGTGTCGGCGATGGTGACTATCATCATCCGGTGGATGTGATGATTGCCCGTCATCCCTTGCCCGGTATCAATGCACTCGATATTCGTACGCTGATGCAAAGCCATCCTAAAGCGCATGTGCCTGCGCTATTGCTGTTATTAGACAATCCTGCTTTACGCAGTGAGGTGCCGCAGCAAGAAGCCATTATCAGCATGAACACCGATCCGCTGGTACACAGTGTGTTGCTCGATCAACTGTTAACGTTATTGCCAGAAAATCACCCCACCTTACAACGTCCCTTATCCACGCCTTTGGTGCCCACGCCGGTTACCGATATGCCGTTACGTATCTTGGTGGTGGAGGATAACGCGGTCAATCAACAGGTGATTAGCAGTATTTTGCGCCGATTAGGGCACGAGCCCGAGTTGGCACAAGATGGTGTTGAAGCATTGGAATATCTTGCTCGTCATCGTTACGATGTGGTGTTGATGGATATGCACATGCCACGCATGGATGGCCTAAGTGCCACGCGCGCACTGCGTAGCAGTGGGGGCGTTAACGCGAATTTGCCGGTGATTGCGTTGACGGCCAATGCGATGAGCGAAGACCGCCGCGCCTGTATGGCCGCTGGTATGAATGATTTTCTCGCCAAACCGGTGGATATTTCAGCTGTGGCAAATTGTTTACGTCACTGGCAAACCCGCCTACAAGAAACGCCTGCTCCCGAGCCTGTGCTTGCTGAAACTGCGGCCGAGGCCGAGGGCGATTCCTCATCTTCTTTCTCTCAATCTTCTCCTGTGGAGGCTAAACCTGTGTCCTCATTCGCATTGCCCGAAATTGTATTGAATAGCCCACTGCTCAATACCAGCAGTATGCAAGAGCTTGATGAGCTGCTGGGAGAGGAAGTGCGGCTACAGCTATTAGAGGATTTGTGGGCTGATGTGGATAGCAAATGGGCACAATTAGCTGCCTTAGCACAACAAGATGCTTCAACAGGCCTTGTCGAGTTAGCCCATAGCCTAAAAGGTTCGGCCGCCAATTTGGGGCTTGATCGGATGGCGGCGGCGTTGGGTCAACTCGAATTAGCCGGACGTGGCCACCAAAACGCACAAGGTTCGATTGCCGATTGTTGGTCGTGGGTGAGCTCGGTGGTGCCGGAAACCCGCGCCGCTTTATACCAAACCGGCGGTTGATGCGCCAAGACTGCAGGAGCATAGCGAAATGCTGCTTTATATCGTTGACGACAACCAAATCAATTTGGTTTTGTTTGAAAAGCTGTGTGGCTTGTTGCCTGCGGTCAATCAGGGTTTAGAAATTCGTTCTTTTCTCGATCCTTTTCATGCCCTCACCGCCTGCCAACAACATCTGCCCGATTTGTTGCTGGTGGACTATATGATGCCCGGGTTAGATGGGTTGGAGTTGGTGGCTCGTTTTCGCCGTGAGCCGGGGGCGATGGATGTCCCCGTGGTGATGATTACCGCAGCCCAAGACCGCGAAATTCGTCATCGTGCTTTAGCCGCTGGCATCACCGATTTCTTGAATAAGCCGGTCGATCCTCTCGAGTTACAACCGCGTCTAACCAACTTGTTGAAGCTGCGGCAACAACACCTGCGGTTAAAAGACCGCAATCAATGGTTGGCAGAAGAAGTACGCAAGGCCACACGGCAATTGGTTGATCGCGAGATGGAAACCATCATTCGCTTAACCCGTGCGGCAGAATATCGCGACC
This sequence comes from Aquaspirillum sp., assembly GCF_055136605.1. Lineage (NCBI taxonomy): Bacteria > Pseudomonadati > Pseudomonadota > Betaproteobacteria > Neisseriales > Aquaspirillaceae > Aquaspirillum > Aquaspirillum sp. The sequence goes on from NZ_JBSQVP010000040.1 coordinate 12,766, forward strand.
CAGAAACCGGCGGCCATATTCAACGTATGGCGCATTACACGCGCTTGATTGCAAAAGCCTTGAAGCTGCCTGAAGAGCAATGCGAGTTGTTGTTGCGCGCAGCACCAATGCACGATGTCGGTAAGTTAGGGATTCCCGACCGCATTTTATTGAAACCCGGGCGGTTAAATGATGATGAAATGGTCATTATGCGTACCCATGCCCAGATTGGTCACGATTTGCTACAGGGCAGCCATTCGCGTTTATTGCAAATGGGGGCGGAAATTGCGCTGCATCATCACGAAAAATTTGATGGTAGCGGCTATCCCAATGGTCTTAAAGGCGAAGAAATCGCCCTCTCCGGTCGTATTGTGGCTGTGGCGGATGTATTTGATGCCCTGACCTCTGCCCGTCCCTATAAACCTGCTTGGCCACTGGACCGTGCTTGTCAGTTATTGCGCGATGAATCGGGCCGTCATTTCGACCCACGTTGTGTGGATGCGTTTTTCTCGGTGTGGGAGCAAGTGTTAGATATACGCAACCAGTTTCAAGATGATGAAGACACCCCACCGATGGTTGAACTCAGTGCCCTGAAACCGGCATAGCTGAGGCGGTTGTAGACCGAAGTGATTGCAGTCTATTCGGTCAAAAAATATGAGTTGAATAAGAGAATGTGTAAATGACATCGGTTGAACAATACCAAGCCGCCTTAGCAAAAATCGCTGAATTAGAAAAAACCATTGCCGAGCAACAAGCTCGGCTGTTGGCTGTAGAGGCCTTGGCAGAAAAATTGCGTCAAACTGAAAGCGATTTGCGTGTTCAACGCCGTCTGCTGCGAACGGTATTGGATGAAAGTCCCGACTTTATTATTCTCAAAGATCACCACGCCAAGTTTTTGCTATGCAATCGACCTGTGGCCGATTTTTATGGCACGACACCAGATGACATGGTAGGTAAAGACGATGGTGATTTCAGTGCCACCCCCGAGCAGGCCGAGTTTTTCCGGCAAAATGTCCTAAATATCATGGCGCGCGGCGAAACCGAGGTGGTATTTGAAGAATCCACCGATGATGAAACCGGAGACCGTCGATTCTTTCGCTCGATTAAAAAGCCTTTTTTAGATGAAGAAGGCCGACCGCAAATTTTAGTGATTGCCCATGACATTACCGACATTCGGATGGCGCAAATCAAGATCGAAGAAAGTGAACGCCGCCTACGCTATGCGCTTGAGGCCACTGGAGAAGGTGTGTGGGACTGGGATATCACCACCAATGCCCTGAAACACAACCCCCGTTGGTTTGACATCTTGGGTTACAGTCGTGAGGAATTATCCGGTACGGTTGAAGACTTTACCCGCTGTTTATTGCCAGAAGAACAGCCCGATATTATGCAAGCCATCGAGTTTTGTCTAAAAGGTGGCGGAAGCTATCATCACGAACACCGGATGCGCCGTAAAGATGGGCGGGTGATTTGGGTGTTAGACCGTGGGGATGTGGTTGAACGCGGTGCGGATGGTGTGCCGTTGCGGATGGTCGGCAGCTTTGCTGACATCACAGCACGCAAAGAGGCTGAGCAAGCGCTATTAAACGCCAAACTTCATGCAGAACGGGCCAGCCGCGCCAAGAGCGAATTTTTAGCCAATATGAGTCATGAAATCCGCACGCCAATGAACGGGGTGATTGGCATGACTAGCTTATTGCTCGACTCGGAATTGAACGAAGAACAACGCGATTTTGCTGAAACCATTCGCAGCAGTGCCGAATCGTTACTCACCATCATTAACGACATTCTCGATTTTTCAAAAATTGAAGCCGGCAAGCTCGAGCTTGATACCCAACCGTTCAAACTGCATGAACTATTAAATGGCTGTGTCGGTTTGATGAATGTTTCTGCCCGTGCTAAAGGCATTCAACTGGCACTGCAACTGGATTTGGCATTGCCGCGTGTGGTGTGTGGTGATGCAGGTAGAATTAAACAGGTGTTGATTAACCTGTTGGGAAATGCCATTAAATTTACAGAAGTGGGCGAAGTCACCCTACAGGTCTCCATCCTGACATTAACCTCCTCCGCCTGCCAGATGCGGTTTGCGATTCGCGACACTGGCATCGGGATCAGTCCTGAAGGCGTGGCGCGCCTGTTCCAGCCTTTCTCACAAGTGGATACCTCGCCCTCACGCAAGTTTGGTGGAACGGGACTTGGCCTGTCGATCAGTAAACGCTTGATTGCCATGATGGGTGGCACGATTGGGGTCAACAGCGTTCAAGGCGAAGGGTCGGAATTCTGGTTTGAAATCAGTTTGCCATTGCCTGTTGAAGAGACTCATCCAGAAGCGGGCAGAGCGGCGAAACAGAAAACAGAGTTGGTCGGACGGGTCTTGCTGGTGGAGGATAATCTGATTAACCAGAAACTGGCCGTGGCGATGTTGAAAAAACAAGATCTTCATGTCGATCTTGCTAACAACGGCAAAGAAGCGCTCGAAGCCCTGTCACAACATGACTATCAGTTGATTTTAATGGATTGCCAGATGCCGGTAATGGATGGCTTTGAAGCCACCGAACGCATTCGTGCAGGAGACGCCGGCAGCGTGGCAGCACAAACCCCCATCTTGGCATTGACCGCCAACGCCATGCCCGAGGACATCCAACGCTGTTTGGATGTTGGCATGGACGATCATTTAGCAAAACCATTTACCTTGGCCACATTACAGGCCACTTTAGTTCGTTGGTTAGGGCGGCAATCATGAGTACAACAGAACAAAAACCTCTTTTAGCTTTTTTCTATCATTGGGGCATTCGTGCAAAACTGATTTTTCTGTTTGTGCTGATTAAAGTTATTCCCTTGGTGTTATTGGCCTTGGTGGCGTGGGAAGGGGTGACCCATCTTGGCAAAAACATGAATGAACAATCCGACACCCTAACCGCAGAAGTGGCGAAGACGGTCGAGGAAATGGGAAAAACCTTCTCTAAAGAGGCAGAAAAGGCACTGAATGATCGGGCGCGTGAAGAATTAGAACGTTTGACTACCGACACTGCCCGTGCGGTGGCTGATTTTCTGTACGACCGCGATCAAGATATTCTGTTTGTTGCCAAGATGGAGCAAGACCTAGAACACTATCAACGCTTTATTCAACAACAGTTGCGTGGTGTGGTGGACAGTGGCGAATGGAAGCTGACCGCTGATGGTAAGGGCTGGGAGCCGGTAGTACCGCTGCAGAATTGGACCGAGCGCCAAGTTCACGCGACCAACGAAGAAAACAAACAAGACTTTCACTATCGCCCACCTGAGACGGTGTTACGCGAAAAATTAGTACCGCTGTATCACGAAATCACCTTTGTCGATTTAACAGGGCAAGAGCGCATCAAAGTCTCGGCAACCGATGTACTGCCAAAAGAGTTGCGTGATGTCTCGAAAAAAGAAAATACCTATGCCAAGGCAGAGAACTATTTTGCCGAGTTACAAAAACTGAAGCCCGGTGAAATCTATGTGTCGGATGTGATTGGGCCGTATGTGCCGTCACGGGTGATTGGGACCTTTACCCCAGAAAAAGCCGCAACCGCCGGCATTCCCTTTGAGCCCCAACAAGAAGCCTATGCCGGTAAAGAAAACCCACTGGGTAAGCGTTTTCAGGGCATTATCCGTTGGGCAACACCGGTTGAGAAAAACGGTAAGGTGGTGGGGTATGTCACCTTAGCCCTCGACCATCGTCATATTTTGGGTTTCACCGACCATTTATTACCCAATGACCAACGCTATGGACAAATTGCTGATCCAGCCAGTGGCAACTACGCCTTTATTTGGGATTATCAAGATCGTTCTGTTGCCCACCCCCGCCATCACTCCATCGTTGGTTTTGATCCGAATACCGGTGAATATGCCACACCGTGGTTAGAGGCCTCGTTATACGAAGGTTGGCAAAAGAGTGGTTTGCCCCTGCGTGAGTATCTGAAAAATGTCCCGATTTTCGATCAACAAACACGCAATAAAAAACCAGCCAAAGCCTTAAATAAGGCTGGCACTGTCGGTTTGGAGTGTCGCTATCTTAATTTTGCCCCACAGTGCCAAGGCTGGCACGACCTGACCCAGTTTGGCGGTTCGGGGTCGTTCTTGATTTTGTGGACAGGGGTATGGAAGCTGACCACTGCCGCGACCATTCCTTATTACACCGGCCACTATGGCAATACTTTGCGGGGTTTTGGGTATGTGACCATCGGTGCCAATATCGACGAATTCCAAGAGCCAGCTAAACAAACGGCTGCACAGATGAGCGAGCGAGTCAGTGAATTTGCCAGCAAGATGAAGCAGCGACAGCAAGAAATCAGTGATCTTATCGACCATTCCTTACAACGCACTGCCTTTAGTTTGTCGGTTTCGACGATGCTGATGGTGATTGTGGTGGTGGCGATTGCGATTTGGCTGGCCTCGATGCTGACACGGCGGATCACGGATTTGATTAGCGGCTTGTACCGCATTGAAAGTGGTGAATTTGGTTTCCGTTTCCCGAAAGGATCGGATGATGAACTGGGACGCTTGAACGACTCGATGAACCGCATGGCGCACAGTGTCGAGGAATCTTTTGAACGGGTAGAAGAAGCGCGAGCACAAGCTGAAGAGGCCAACCGCATGAAAAGCGATTTCCTTGCGCGTATGTCACACGAACTGCGTACCCCGCTGAACGGTATTTTAGGCTTTGCTGAATTGCTGCGGATGGATGCCGCCAATGATGAAACCTACGAATACGCTGACACCGTCTATCAAAGTGGCAAGCATCTACTGTCGCTCGTGAATGATGTATTAGACCTTGCCAAAATTGAATCGGGCAACATGGTGTTAGACCATTGTCGCTTCCCACTGTTGCCTGCTTTGCGTGATGTGATTGGTTTAAATCAGGCTTTGGCAGCAGAAAAAGCATTGCCGATTGCCTTGCATATCGATAGCAATTTGCCGGAGCAATGGGAAGGTGACCCAATTCGGTTACAGCAAGTGTTTAATCATCTGTTAAACAATGCGGTGAAATTTACCCGTCACGGCGAAGTGCAAGTCCATGTCAACTGCGATGAGCATGAGCTTCATATTCGAGTCGAAGACACTGGGCCGGGTATTCCCGAAGCAGAGCATGAAAAAATCTTTGAGAAATTCCGCCAAAACGCCAATTTCACTACTCGTGACCAAGGCGGTAGCGGCCTAGGGTTGGCACTGGCGCGAGAATTGGCTTGGTTAATGGGCGGTAATGTGGTGTTGGTACGCTCGGTGGTAGGCGAAGGCTCGTGTTTTGAGCTGCGGTTACCGATTGAGGCAAAATGTGTTGTACCTGCAAAAGCCTAGGTCTATGCCCTTTGTTTGAGTGTTCCGATGCTTTGACTTGAGGCGAACATATTCGTTCGCCTCCATCTCCCGATTACAGCAGACGCAAAAAAACCGCTAGACAAGGTGCTAGCGGTATCGGGCAGGTGTGTTGATGGGTTAGTCTGGCAATTTTTCTTGCAAAATGGCCATGCTAACAGGCTTGGTGATGATGTCGTTAAAACCGATTTCACGCAGCCGCGCATGGTCAGATTCAAAAGCATGTGCGGTGTAGGCAACAACGTGCAAATGTTGTAAAGCAGGGTCTTGCCGAATCCGGCGGCAGACTTCCTCGCCATCAATGCCCGGCATACTGATATCGAGTAAAACATGGTCATAGGCTTTGGCATGTAGCTTATCCAGCCCTATAAAACCATCCTCGGCTTCATCGACATTCCATCCACGCTTACGTAGCATGACGCTGGCCAGTTTTCGATTCACCGCATTGTCATCAATCACTAACACCTGCTTCATTATTCGCCTTCATAGGTAAATTTCGCATTTTCCTGCGAGAGAGTAAAGGTTTTTGCGTCTTCTGTCGAATCTGCATCACTCTACCCTCTATGATGCTGTTGTTTTTTTACGCAGCACAACTTTCTTCTATGCGTTTTAGCACTTCTTCACGCCCAATCAACGCTAAAACAGCATCCACCGAAGGGGTTTGCGTGCTGCCACAAACCGCGACCCGCAACGGCATCCCAAGCTGCCCCATTTTAATGCCTTGTTCGGCGCAGAATGGTTTAAACAGCGCGTGAATACTCTCGCTATTCCATTCAGTCAGTGTGGCTAGGGTTTGACCAAATGCCAAAATACGGGCGCGGGCGGCATCATCAAAGTGTTTCGCCACTTCCTCGGCCGTTGGTTGGCGGCGTTGGTAGAAGTAGTCACATTGCTGTGCCAATTCATTCAAATCGCGGGCGCGCTCTTTCACCAAAGCCACGACCGTAGCAAGATCGGGTGCGGCTGTATTCAAACCCCACTCGCTTAACTGTGGCGCAATCAACTGCGCTAACCGACTATTATCGGCAGCTTTCATGTGTTGTTGATTCACCCACAAGAATTTTTCGCGATCAAAGCGGCTTGGGCTCGGGCTGACGGCTTCTAAACTGAACCATTCAACAAATTGCGTCATGTTGAAAAATTCGTCATCACCATGTCCCCAACCGAGGCGGGCCAAATAGTTTAGCAACGCTTCTGGCAAGATCCCTTGAGCAGCATAGTCCACCACACTGACAGCATCACGGCGTTTGGACATTTTTTGTCCATCTGCATTCAGAATCATCGGTAGGTGGGCATAGTGCGGTAAGGGGGCACCAAGCGCTTGCAAAATATTGATTTGCCGTGGCGTGTTGTTAACATGGTCATCACCCCGAATCACATGGGTGATATTCATATCCCAATCGTCAACCACTACGCAGAAATTATATGTTGGGCTGCCGTCTGGACGAGCGATAATCAAGTCGTCTAATTCACTGTTGGCAATTTCAATCCGCCCTTTGACCAGATCATCCCACGCGACTACACCCTCTAATGGCGTTTTAAAACGCACCACGGGCTGTACGCCTTCAGGGACAGCGGGCAACGTCTTTCCTGCTTCGGGCCGCCAGCGACGGTCGTAGCGTGGTTTTTCACCGCGCGCCTCTTGCTCGGCACGCAAAGTTTCGAGTTCTTCTTTGGAGCAATAACAGTGATAGGCGTGGCCGCTGGCAAGTAATTGTTGAATCACTGCTTTGTAGCGGTCGAAACGCTGGGTTTGATAGAACGGGCCTTCATCATAATCGAGCCCAACCCAGTGCATGCCATCCAAAATCGCTTGAACTGATTCGGGCGTGGAGCGTTCTAAGTCGGTGTCTTCAATCCGCAGCACAAAACTGCCGCCATGTTTACGAGCGTAAGCCCAAGAAAACAAGGCTGTACGAACACCACCAATATGCAAAAAACCGGTTGGACTAGGAGCAAAGCGAGTGCGAATCATCATCGTCAGTGCGAGCAGCAAGAAATAAAAGCACCGATTGTACGCTAAATCAGTGCTATTCGGGAAATTATTAGTAGAAAGAACAAAAAAGCCTAATTTGTTCAATTTGTTTTAAATTGCATTTGTTGTCAGGGTGGCGTCTTTACCCTGATTTGTGATTTGGCTTTGCTTGCGGTATTGTCTTTTCCTTGTACTTTTTTTCAGTTTCTTGTCATGCAGCGTGTTTGCTTTACGCAAATATTATGTAAAACCCCAAGAAAGCGAGCCATAAATGAAAATTTCTTATATGAAAATTAAAACCCAACTATTTTTGTTAGCGGGTTTATTGCTATGTTTTATTTTATTAGTCGGGGTGGATAGCATCCGTGCCAGCGCCGACAGCGTTGCCGCTAGCCACCGCAACCATCGTGAAAACGTACTCCCCATCGCCTCCCTCGGCATCGTCACGGACAATTTGCAGTCTTATCGTTCGACTGTTCTGTTGATGATTATCAATGATAACCCCCAGATGTCGGCTGTATTACACCAACGCTTTGCCGGTTTGGCCGAATCGATGGATAAAAGTTGGGATGAGTTTTTCCAAAATGCCAACCTTGATGCCCATCCCGAACAGAAACAGTTGGCAGAAAAAACCCGTGCTCTGTCGCTGGCGTACCGAAAAACGGTTGCGGAAGATTTTTATCCCTTGATTCGTGAGGGAAAAACCATGGCTGCAGAGTCGGTGCGGCGCAATAAAACGGTGATTATTTTTGATGAGGCCATGCAAAATATTCGCCAGTTGACTGAAATGAAAACAAAAGCGGCAGAAGAAAACAATTTATTACGGCAGCAACAAGCGCAAAATGACTTAATTATTTCTATTGCCGTTTTAGTTGTCAGTATATTGATTGGGGTTGTCTTATCGGTATTGATTACTCGCAGCATTTCCCTGCCATTAGCCAGTGCTGTAGCTGTCGCGAAAGAAATTGCTGCACGTAATTTGACCATTAGTGTCCCGCGTGGTGGAAACAATGAGGTGGGCCAATTACTACATGCGCTAGCTGACATGAAAGAAGCATTACAACAAGTGTTGGGCGAGGTGCGTAACGGCAGTGAGCATGTGGCACAAGCTTCGCTGCAATTAAAAGAAAGTGCTGCCCAAATCAGTTATGCCACACAAACTCAAAGTGAGGCCGCCAGCACTGCAGCGGCGGCAGTAGAACAACTCACCGTCAGCATTGATCAGGTGAATGAACGCGCCGATGGCACACGCACTGCGGCGGAAAACTCACGCCAACAGTCCACCCAAAGCAGTGATGTGATTCGCATGGCGGCAGACAGCGTGCAAGATATTGCTGACACCATGCAAGAGTCGGTACATCTGGCACAAGAGCTGGCGCAGAGCTCAGAAAAAATCGATGTGATTGTGAATGTGATTCGCGACATCGCCGATCAAACCAATCTATTGGCTTTGAATGCAGCAATTGAAGCGGCACGGGCCGGTGAACAAGGGCGGGGTTTTGCTGTGGTTGCCGATGAAGTACGCAAATTGGCGGAGCGTACCGCCACTTCAACTGCAGAGATCGGCAAAGTGATTGATAGCATTCGCGGCGGTATTGATACCATGGTGGACAATATGCGTAACAGTGAGCGCAAGGTGACCAGCGGTGTGCAGATGGCACAGCAAGCGCGACAGGCGATTGATGAGATTACCCACAATGTCGGCAACGTGTTAGACCTAGTGGCCGGTATTTCTCAGGCCTTGCGTGAGCAAAGTTCTGCCAGCCAATTGGTGGCGAAAAATGTTGAGCAAATTGCCCAAATGTCAGAAGAAAATAGCGCAGCGGTG
>NZ_JBSQVP010000041.1:0-21653 GCF_055136605.1 Aquaspirillum sp.
AACCAATTTGGCCGCGATATTGCGCGATCGGCAGCTGGCGAATATCAATTCCGTCTAGTTTGATGCAGCCTTCTGATACATCGTAGAAACGACACATCAAATTCACCAACGTGCTTTTGCCTGACCCGCTGTGGCCCACCAAGCCGATCATCTCGCCGGGTTGGATGCTAAGGTTGATGTCGCGCAAGATGGTGCGATTGCCATAGCGGAAGCCCAATTGTTTGACCTCGATTTGGCCTTTGACCTCGGCCAGTTGTTGCGGCTGGCTGGCTTCTGGCACGCTGGAAACATGGTCGAGGATGTCAAAAATCCGTTTGGCGCCGGCGGCAGCTTTTTGTGTTACCGACACAATGCGGCTCATCGAGTCCAACCGCAGATAAAAGCGGCTGATATAGGCTAAGAAGGCGGTCAAGACCCCGACGGTGATTTGATTTTGTGAGACTTGCCAAATCCCAAACCCCCAGACAATTAACAAGCCAATCTCGGTCAATAAAGTTACAGTTGGTGTGAATAATGACCAAACGCGGTTGACCTTATCATTGACTGCAAGATTGTATTGGTTGGCATCACGGAAGCGTCCGGTTTCGCGTTCTTCTTGGGCAAAGGCTTTGACCACGCGAATTCCGGGAATGGTATCGGCGAGTACATTGGTCACTTGTGACCAGATACGATCGACTTTTTCAAAGCCGGTACGCAAACGGTCGCGCACGACATGAATCATCCACGCGATTAACGGCAGGGGTAGCAAAGTCACCAACGCCAACCACGGATTGATCGAGAATAAAATCACCGCTGTCATGGTAATCATCAAGACATCGGTGGCAAAGTCCAACAGATGTAAAGACAAAAAAACGTTGATACGGTCGGTTTCCGAGCCGATGCGCGCCATTAAATCGCCAGTTCGTTTTGCGCTGAAATACTCCAACGACAGCTTTAAGAGATGTTCATAGGTTTCTGTGCGTAGATCGGCCCCGATGCGTTCACTGACCAAAGCCAAAATATAGGTTCGCGCCCAGCCTAAACCCCACGCCAACAATGCCGCACCCAATAAACCACCCAAATACAACATCACGGTGTAAGGGTCAATCGGCACACCGTTTTGGAACGGGATTAACACATTATCCATCAGTGGCATGGTGAGATAAGGCGGTACCAAGGTGGCAGCGGTGGACGCTAACGTCAACAGAAAGCCGAGCAATAGCTGGCCTTGATATGGTCGGGCGAAGCGCCACAGCCGTAGCAAAGTCCATGTCGAAGGCGGTGTCAGTTCGGGGTTGTCACATTGTGGGCAGCTGTCTTCGCCTTCGGGCAATTCAGCATGGCAACTATCACAATAGTGTTTGCCATCATCAAGATGGGTTTGATGTTGCAATTGTTCGAATTGGTCAACCAAACGCCGGACTGCCTCATCACGGCCCAGTCGATAGCGCCAATAGGTCAAGCGCTCTTGCGCCGTACCCAATTCGAGCAAGCCGACCCCCGCATGATCCGAGCGTACCAAGCGCAGGCCCTCATGGAGTGGCCAGACTTGCCATTCTGCTTGTCCTGCCACCTGACTGAATAAGCGTTGGTTAGTTAATATCAATTCACTGCTGACAAAATGTAAGTCAGTGGTTAAATCCATTTCTAACCGGACAATCACTTTTTCGCCTGAATTGAATAAGGCAGTGATATCCGAGCTTTTAACTAGCTCTGCCGTTGTTATTTTCATCGTTATTTTACCTATAACACGGATTCTGCACAGAAAATGTTACCGCACACGCTCGCGCAAAGCGATTAACAGACCGTTTTTTCTTTTCAATCGATTACTTTGCATTACATTCTGTTACAAAACACGATTTGCACCATGTTGCACCGCATCGAATATGTAACAATTTGTGTAAAAACTACGCTCAATACAAAGAAATCTTGTAAAAACAATGGCTTGTGTAAAAATTGGCTGTTTTGGTAACAAACAGCGCGCAGTTTAATTGCTGGCGCGCAAAGTGTATAGTGCCAGCCAAATCAACGCGCTTGTACAACAGCTGTTAATGCAAAAAAACATATTGTTAAAACAAGCGTATTTAAGCGATGCAAAAAGCCATAGCAAAATGGTAAAACACTATGAATAAGAAATACATTGAATTTCTGAACATTATTTCGCTGCGCGGTCCCAATATTTGGACATATCGTCCCGTATTAGAAGCATGGGTTGATATTGGCGATTTAGAGGATTGTCCTTCGAATACCATTCCCGGTTTATACGAGCGTTTATCCACTTGGTTGCCGGGGTTGATTGAACACCGTTGTAGCTATGGTGAACGCGGTGGTTTTTTGCGTCGTGTGCAAGAGGGCACATGGCCCGGTCATATCTTGGAGCACATCACGCTTGAGCTCCAAACCTTAGCCGGTTTCCCCGGTGGTTTTGGTAAAGCCAGAGAAACCCCAATTCGCGGTGTTTATAAGGTCGTCGTGCGGGCATGGCACGAACCGCTGACCCGCCGCGCCTTGTACTTTGCTCGTGATCTGCTGATGGCAGCGATTGAAGATCGAAGCTTCGATCTGGCTGACGCAGTGGAAACCCTGCGCGATTTGGCGGATGACGAGTGTTTGGGGCCAAGTACCGCTTGCATTGTTGATGCTGCGGATGATCGGGATATTCCTTATATCCGTCTTAATGACGCCAATTTAGTCCAATTAGGCTATGGCAAAGCCCAGCGCCGTATTTGGACAGCAGAAAGTGACGGCACCAGTGCCATCGCCGAAGGCATTTCGCGTGATAAAGACCTGACCAAAGCGTTGTTACAAGCTTGCGGTGTACCCGTACCCGAGGGGCGTTTAGTCGAAAGCGCAGCGGATGCGTGGGATGCTGCGCAGGATATTGGCTTACCCGTGGTCGTAAAACCCTACGACGGCAATCATGGGCGTGGCGTGTTTACTTGCTTGATGACTCAGGCAGAAGTCGAAGCAGCCTACGCCATTGCGGTGGAAGAAGGCAGTGGCGTGATTGTTGAGCGTTTTGTGTTGGGTAATGAACATCGCTTATTGGTGGTTGGTAAAAAAGTGGTTGCCGCTGCACGTGGTGAAGCGGCATGGATTGTGGGTGATGGCGTGTCTAGCATCGATGCCCTGATTGACAGTCAACTGAACAGCGACCCTCGGCGCGGCAGCAGCGAAGAACATCCCTTAAATCGTGTCCGTCTGGATTCTGCGGCACGGTTAGAGTTGAAACGGCAAGGCCTTGTCGATGGTGAGTCAATTCCTGTGTTGGGACAGTCGGTATTGATTCAACGCAATGGCAACGTTGCGTTTGATTGCACCGATGAAGTGCACCCTGACGTGGCGGCAGTGGTGGCGTTGGCGGCACGGGTAGTTGGATTGGATATTGCCGGTGTCGATCTGGTGGCAGAAGATATTTCGCGGCCATTGGCGGAACAAGGCGGGGCGATTGTCGAAGTCAATGCTGGCCCGGGGTTGTTAATGCACTTAAAACCGGCGGCAGGTCAACCGCGCCCTGTTGGTCGTGCCATTGTCGATCATTTGTTTGCGGAAGGTGAACAAGGTCGTATTCCGGTGATTGGTGTGATGGGCTCGCAGCACAGCAGCGAAGCGGCTGCGCTGACAGCGGCTTTATTGCAAGACAGCCCGAAAAAAGTCGTGGGTCTGGCTGGCGCGAATGGCTTGTATCTCAACCAACGTTGTTTGGCGAGTGGCGACCAACGGCAATGGCAAGCGGGACAACGGTTGTTGATTAACCGCGCTGTTGATGTGGCGGTGATTGAGCACACAGCCGAGGGCTTGTTGAGTGAAGGCTTTTCTTATGATCGTTGTCATATTGGGGTGTTGACCGACATTGACGTCAACGCGCATCTGGGGCCGTTTTATATCGACAGCCCAGAAAAAGTCTCTTCTATCTTTCGGTGTCAGATTGATGTGGTGCTGGCCAGTGGTGCGGCAGTGTTAAACGCTGATGATGCGCTGGTGGCGGAGATGGCCCGTTTGTCTGATGGTGCGGTGTCGTTCTTCACTCAACAGCCGTTATCTCCCGCCTTAATTGCCCATCTGGCTGAAGGTGGGCGGGTATTGCAACAGCAGCACAACACCTTGGTATTCCATGAGGGGCAGCAGTCGCAATCGCTGGCCATCTCTCAGTCGTTCTCAACCGCACAGCTCGCGGCTTTAACCACCGCTTGGGCAATGAATGTTTCACCGGCAAGCTTGCTTGAGCGGGTGGCTGCTTTGCCAACTTGGTCTGTCTCTTACTCCGTATAAAAGGACTCGTTTGTTATGGAACTCTCTCGTCTGCGTGCCCTGCGGGGACCGAATCTGTGGAGCCGCCACACCGCCATCGAAGCGATTGTGTCGTGTGCCCCCAATGAATGTGATGTGGCATTGTTGGCAAATTTTGAAGCAAACCTGCGGCAAACGCTGCCGAGTTTGGGACAGTTGGCAACAGAAGGGCAAACCTTGCCGGTATCGCTGGCACAAGTGTTAGAGCGTGTGGCATTTCATCTGCAAGCCACCGCTGGTTCGCCGATTCGTTTTAGTAAGACCACGCAGACGGTAGAGATTGGTGTCTATCAAGTGGTGGTGCAATACACCCAAGAACAAGTCGGGCGGTTGGCATTTGAGTATGCTGAGCAATTGATTGCCGCTGTGTTAGCACAACAATCTTTTGATGTGGCTGCCGCCATCGCCAAATTGCATGAATTAGATGAAGACCTGCGCCTAGGGCCGAGCACCGGCTCGATTGTGGATGCGGCCCAAGCCCGTCATATTCCTTTCCGCCGTTTGACCGATGGCAGTTTGGTGACATTGGGCTGGGGGAAGTTACAACGCCGCATTCAAGCCGCTGAATTAGATTGCACCAGCGCGGTGGCAGAATCGATTGCCCAAGATAAAGATTTGACCAAAGCCTTACTCCACGCCGCTGGTATCCCTGTACCACAAGGACGCTCAGTCACCGATGCTGCTGCAGGTTGGCAAGCCGCGTTGGACATTGGTTTGCCGGTGGTGGTTAAGCCGCGTGATGGCAACCAAGGCAAAGGGGTGGCGGTCAACATCGACAACCATGACCATTTCCTGCGTGCGTATGCGGCGGCTGAGGCGATCAGTGATGAAGTGATTGTCGAACGCTATTTGCCGGGTCAGGATTATCGTTTATTGGTGGTGGGTGATAAATTGATTGCCGCTGCCCGTCGTGAACCGCCGTTGGTGATCGGTGATGGTGTGCATACCATCCGCCAGTTGGTCGATCAGGTGAATGCCGATCCGCGCCGTGGTGAAGGTCATGCCACTTCTTTAACCAAAATCCGTTTTGACGATATTGCGCTGGCGCGCTTGCAGGCTCAAGGCTTTGTTGCCGATTCGATTCCTGCTGCAGGGCAAAAAGTGGTCTTGCGCAATAATGCCAATCTTTCCACCGGTGGCACTGCCACCGATGTCACCGATCAAGTTCATCCCGAATTAGCCGCACGGGCGATTGAAGCGGCCCAGATGGTGGGGTTGGATATTTGTGGTGTGGATATTGTGTGTGAAGCGATTGACCGCCCCTTAGAAGATCAAGGCGGTGGCATTGTTGAAGTCAACGCCGCCCCCGGCTTGCGGATGCACCTCGAACCCTCGTTTGGTCAGGGGCGCGCAGTGGGCGAAGCCATCATCAACGAATTATTCCCAAATCAAAGCAATGGCCGCATTCCTGTTGTGGCGGTGGCTGGTACCAACGGCAAAACCACTACGGTACGGTTGACCTCGCATTTGCTGAAAATGCACGGCGATTGTGTGGGAATGACCACCACCGATGGCGTGTATATCGGTGAGCAGCGAATTGATACCGGCGATTGCGCCGGCCCACGCAGTGCACGCAATGTGTTGTTGCATCCGGATGTCGATGCGGCGGTGTTGGAAACCGCACGGGGTGGGGTGTTGCGTGAAGGTTTGGCCTTTGATGAATGTGATGTGGCCATCGTCACCAATATCGGTTTAGGCGATCATCTCGGTTTGTCGTATATCAGCACGGTAGAAGATTTGGCTGTGGTTAAGCGGGTGATTGTGCAAAATGTCTCCCCAACCGGCATGGCGGTGTTGAATGCGGCTGATCCGATTGTGGCGAATATGGCGGATAACTGCCCGGGGCAGGTGACTTTCTTTGCTTCCGAGGCCTCTCATCCCGTTTTGCAAGCGCATCGTGCCGCCGGTAAACGGGTGGTGTTTGTTGAGCAAGGGCAGATTGTGTTGGCCGAAGGTGAACAGGTGGTGCAACGCTTTGCCCTCGCCGATATTCCCTTAACCGGCCAAGGTTTGTTGGGTTTCCAAGTGGAAAACACGATGGCGGCCTTGGGTGCGGCATGGGCATTAGGGCGTGATTGGGATGAAGTTCGCCGTGGTTTGGCCTCGTTTACCAGTGATGCCGACACCGCCCCGGGACGTTTTAATGTGTTCAGCTATGCTGAAGCCACGGTGATTGCTGACTACGGCCACAATCCCGATGCGATTAACGCGCTGACACAAGCGATTGCGACCATGCCAGCGCAGCGGCGGATGGTGGTGATCAGTGGGGCGGGGGATCGTCGAGATGAGGATTTACGTCAACAAACCCGTATTTTGGGTGATGCGTTTGATACGGTGGTGTTGTATCAAGATGCTTGCCAGCGTGGACGTGCCGACGGTGAGGTGATTTCGTTGTTGCGTGAGGGATTGGCTGATGCCACGCGGACGCGTGATGTGCAAGAGGTGCGAGGTGAGTTTGTGGCGATTGATCATGCGCTAGGTCAGTTGCAGGCGGGTGATTTGTGTTTGATTTTGATTGATCAGGTGGAAGAGGCGCTGGCGCATATTAAGCAGCGTATTGCTGAGGCAAAACGCCCAACGCCAGCATTGGCTTAAAGATCACGGCGCGCTACGGTGCGCCTGTTGGGTGTGTTGGATTGAAAAGAGCGAGCCGATGGGGTCGCTCTTTTTTTATGGAGAAAGCAGTAGTAGTAGGGTGGATAATCATAGCGCATCCACCAAATCACTTCTAAATCCAATGTGGATTTTCTGGTGAAATCACAATGATTTTGATTGCAAAGGGGTTTTCAAGCAATGTTTGCCTGAAATCCTAGTGTTGGTAGATGCGCTACGCTTATCTACCCTACCCCTGCGGTGTTACGGCGTGCGTTTTTGCAAAACGGCTTGAAGCAAGCCACCAAAACATAACACCAAAAAAAACCGCCTCACCCTATTCAGGGCAAGGCGGTTCTGGATGACATACGGTGATATTTTGCCGTTGGTCGATGTGGTAGGCACTGTGGTGCCTACCCTACAACTGTTGGGATTAGAGGATTTCTAAAATCCCTGCGGCACCCATGCCGGTACCGATACACATTGTCACCATACCGTAGCCAGTTTCACCGCGACGACGCATACCATGAACCAATGTCGCAGTACGAATCGCACCTGTTGCGCCTAATGGATGGCCCAAGGCAATCGCACCACCGTTAGGGTTCACAATTTGACCATCCAACTCCAAATCACGCATCACTGCCAACGCCTGAGCCGCAAACGCTTCATTCAGCTCAATCCATTTCAGATCGTGTTGGCTGATACCGGCTTGTTGCAAGGCGGCTGGAATGGCCACTTTCGGGCCAATCCCCATGATAGCCGGTGGCACACCACGCACAGCAAAGCTGACGTAACGCGCTAAAGGTACCAAATTAAATTGCTTGAGCACTTTTTCCGAGACCAACACCACTGCGCCGGCACCATCGGACATTTGCGAGCTATTGCCTGCGGTGACCGAGCCTTTGGCCGAGAAGACAGGTCGTAATTTACCCAAGCCTTCTAACGACGTATCAGCGCGAGGGCCTTCATCGCTATCGAGCAAACGCACTTGGCTTTCCACTTCACCGGTGCTCAAGTTTGGCGTGCGATATGTGACTTCCAACGGCGTGATTTCGTCACGGAAAGCACCGGCTTGCATGGCCGCCAAAGCACGGCGATGTGATTCGACGGCAAAAGCGTCTTGGTCGTCGCGGCTGACTTTCCATTGTTCGGCCACTTTTTCTGCGGTCAAACCCATGCCATAGGCAATAGCATAGTTCTCATCTTTGGCAAAAATTGCTGGGTTGAGCGAAACCTTATTGCCCATCATCGGTACCAAGGACATTGATTCCGCACCGGCGGCAATCACCACATCGGCTTCACCAGTACGAATCCGGTCGGCAGCGATTTGCACTGCGTTGATACCAGAAGAACAATAACGGTTGATGGTGATACCACCGACAGTATCGGGCAGACCTGCCAACAAAGCACCGATACGTGCCATGTTCAAACCCTGTTCTGCTTCAGGGAACGCACATCCGACCACCACATCGTTAATCAAATTAACATCGAGGGCCGGCACTTGGGCCAAAGCGCCTTTTAACACGTGGGCCAGCATGTCATCTGGGCGCACATGGCGCATCATGCCGCGAGGGGCTTTGCCAACAGGGGTACGCGTGGTTGCGACGATATAGGCTTCTTGAATTTGCTTGCTCATTGCACAGTTCTCCGAATTAGTTACGCAGTGGTTTACCCGTGGTCAACATATTGGCAATACGGGCTTGGGTCAGTGGGTTACGCAGCAGTTGCATAAAACCTTTGCGTTCCAAGTCCAAAATCCACTGCTCATCAACCAAGGTGCCCTGTTCAACATCACCACCGGTCATGATGTCAGCAATCAAACTGGCAATGGTGAAATCATGTTTGCTGATAAATTGGCCTTCTAACATATTGACCAATTGACCTTTAATCGAAGCGGCACCCGCACGACCTGCTACGGGGAAAGCTTTGACTTTTAACGGTGGGCGGTAACCGGCTTCTGCCATTGCCAAGGCTTCTTGTTTGGCAACATACAACAACTCATAGGCATTGAAGACCACGGTATCGGTTTTCTTAATAAAACCGATTTCTTGACCTTCGAGCGCGCTGGTGCCGACCTTAGCCGTTGCAATCGCCATGAAGTAATCCTTCACCGCCGCCAGCACATCCCCTTTGGCTTCATTGGCAGCGCGCAGGGCAAATTCTTTACATCCACCACCGGCTGGCAACAGACCCACGCCCACTTCCACCAAACCGATATAGGTTTCCAAAGCGGCAACCACTTTATCGGCGTGCATCACAAATTCACATCCACCACCGAAGGCATAGCCTTGTGTTGCAGCAACAACAGGAATTTGGCTGTATTTCAGGCGCATCGAGGTGTCTTGGAAATTCTTGACAATGTTCTCGATACCTTTCCAATCGCCCATCATAAAGGCTGGCATCATCGACTGCAGATCAGCACCGACAGAGAATGGCTCTTCAGTTTGCCAAATCACCAAGGCACGATATTCGGCTTCCGCAATGTCCAACGCCTTGTTAACGCCTTCTAACACCTGTGGGCCGATAGCGTGTGCTTTGGAATTAAAGCTGACCACCAACACACCATCACCATTGCTATAAGCACGCACGCCTTCGTTTTCAAAGACGGTTTTCCCTAAATCGGGTGCGGTTTCGCCTAAGACACGAGCCGGCGCCAGTTGACGTTGATAGACTGACAGGGTGGAACGTGGCGATAGGGTTTGTTGTGCTGCATTGTAAGAACCATCGGCAAAATGCACGCCAGCGCGATCACCCTCGGTCACCCAAGCAGGCAGGGCGGCTGTGGCTAAAGTTTGACCAGCGGCAATGTCTTCTTGCAACCAAGTGGCAACTTGTTGCCAGCCAGCGGCTTGCCATGTTTCGAATGGGCCAACGCTCCAACCAAAGCCCCAACGAATCGCGAGGTCTAAATCACGGGCATTGTCGGCAATATCGGCCAAGTGGTAGCTGATGTAATGGAACACATCGCGGAAGCAAGCCCACAAGAATTGTGCTTGTGGATATTGGCTTTCGCGCAGTTTTTTGAATTTCAGTGCTGGGTTGCTTTCTTTGAGGATGTTTTTAACCGCATCATCCCCTTTTTGACCTGCCTCGACATATTCACCGCTGGCTGGGTTGAGGACAAACATCTGTTTGCCGTCTTTTTTATAAATGCCGCGCTTGGTTTTTTGGCCGAGGGCACCGTTTTGAATCAGGGTTTGCAGCCAGCTTGGGCTTTGGAACAGGCTATGCCAAGGATCGTTTGGCAGCGTGTCCTGCATGGTTTTCACAACGTGGGCAAAGGTGTCTAAGCCAACCACGTCTGCAGTGCGGAAAGTGGCGGATTTTGGACGGCCTAAACGCGGGCCGGTTAAATCATCAACCACATCGAAACGGATACCGTATTTCTCGGCATTGGCGATGGTTGCCAACATCGAGAATACCCCAACGCGGTTTGCCACGAAGTTAGGGGTGTCTTTTGCGCGGACCACGCCTTTGCCCAAAGTCGAGACTAAGAAACGCTCGAGGTTATCCAACATCCCTGCTTCAGAGGTTTGGCAAGGAATAATCTCAACCAAGTGCATGTAGCGGGGTGGGTTAAAGAAGTGTACGCCGCAGAAACGAGGGCGAACCGACTCTGGGCAAGATTGCGCCAAAGCATTGATCGATAAGCCGGAGGTATTGGTGGCGAAAATGGTTTGCTCACCGAGGAAAGGCGCAACTTTGCTATATAAGTCTGCTTTCCAATCTAAGCGTTCGGCGATGGCTTCGATCACCAAGTCGCATTCTTTTAGTAACTCGAGGTGTTCATCGTAGTTGGCGGGGGTGATATAGGCGGCGCGATCTTTGGCTGCGAACGGGGCAGGCTTAAGCTTTTTCAATCCGTCTATCGCTTTTTTCGCGATAGCGCTTTTATCCCCTTCTTTGGCTGGCAAATCAAACAGGATGGTTGGCACTTTGGCATTCACCAAATGAGCAGCAATTTGTGCCCCCATCACCCCGGCACCTAAAACAGCGACTTTACGCACAATAAAGTTGGATTGAGACATGGTTTCCTCGGTTGGCAACGTTCAACAAACAAAATCATACGTTTGTTTGAAACGATAAGCAAAAAAATGTGTGGTGCATTGCAGCACAGGAAAGCAGCGAAGTAAATCCCCTGCTTTCCTCATCATAGGTCGATCAGAAATGGTAGTTGTACTGAACGCCTAAGATATGTGCATGGCTCTTATATTCTGCTTGGCCTGTGGTGTAGCTGGATACGCAGTTCACTGCACCCGCTGTGGCTCCGCCGCAATAGCCATTGACCTTGGCTTTGGAGTCTTTGATGTGGACATAACTATATGCCACATTCAGCGAGTTTTTCTTATCAAAGTCATAGCGGCCACCGACTGAGAACCAAATACGGTCGTTATCTGGCATGGTTGACATGCGGAAATCTTCGCTTGGCACTGGCGATTTATCGTAGGCGACACCAAAACGCAGTTGTAATGGATCGCTGTATTGATAGCTCGCGCCGATAGCCAGTTTCCAAGTGTCATCCCACTTTGGATTTAATGTTGTCGCGGGTGCACGGACACCGCCATGTACGGCTTGTGAGAATGGTGCGTTTTTCGGTACTGCGTATTGAATATCGACTTTGTCAAAACGTGAGTGTTTCGTCCATGTCAAATCGGCCATTACTGCCCATTTCGGGTCAATCTTTTTATAGCCATGTAAAGAAAGCGACTCTGGCGTTTTGATATCAACTGACACATCACTGTCGATATAACCATTCGCTTGTGCCACGGCACCGACGGCAGCAAATGGGCCAGAGGAAGGGGTCGTCCAGTCGGCTTTGCCTTTTAGCGTATGCTTGATTGGCGAACGGTAAGACAGGCCAATTCGGGTATCTTGGTCGATTTCCCACAACCAACCGAGGTTAAAACCAAAGCCCCAATCATCGCCTTCCACTTCAGCATAGCCATCCGCTACACCGTGAGGAATCCCTAACACCGCACCGGCAAAGTTAGCATATTGGCGCAGCTCGGCTTCTGCCCGTTGTGCAATCAAACCCACTGCCACCGAGTGTTGGTCATTCAGTTTGAAAGCAATCGTTGGGTTGATGTCGATGGTGGTGAGAGAGGTTTGGTTAACGTTGTAGCGCAATACCGATGTCCGCTCATAGTCTGTTTCGGACGCAAACGGCACGTAAATCCCTAAACCGGCGGTGATGCGGTCGTTGATTTGATGGGTGAGGTACATTTGTGGCACCACAATCAAATCATCGGTGATTTTACCGCCTGTACTGCCAGCAATGGCGGTACCCGGTTTGATCCCGACTTGGGAGGGATTGGCAGGATTACGTGCAGGTTGGTTAGGGTAGTTGCCGCTGGCGTTGGAGTATTTCACGCTTGGCGCAACTAAGTTTAAGGCACCCGAAAACTGGGTGCCCTTCAAGCGAGTCATGCCGGCTGGGTTGTAGAACAGTGTCGTGGCATCGTTGGCTTCGGCGGCGCTGGCGTTGGCTGTGGCTTGAGCGGAAACGCTTTGGGTACCGAAGTGATAACCCGATGCGTAGCTGGCCCCACTCAACACAGTGAAACCGGTGCCGAGCACAGCGATAGCAAGGCTGATAGGCTTGATGTTCATGATGAGTCTTCCTCTTTTTTCCGGCCTTGATTGGCCTGTGGTGTGTCTAGTTCAGCAGCAAAATGGCGCGAGCCAGTGAATAGATACTAGCAGAGCCATTCAAATGTGCATTCTAAACGACCGTTTTAATTTGTGATCGCCGCAACTTTGTTGCATGAATGCAACATTTGGTTAATCTTGACCACATTCACCAAAAAACAGAGAAACTCAGCATAACATTTGCTGCATCGCAGCAATAAAAACAGAAAATGCTAAAAAATACGTTAAATTATGGTTTGTGCACTGCAGATAATAGGGTGTGTAATTCGGCATAAATCGCTGGTGATAACCGTGGTGCAGCCAATTCGAGGGCGACTTGACCCAAAACCTGATAACGCTGTTGCTCTTTGACTGAAATCAAAGCAGACAGGTGTTGGCGCACGGTGTCGATATCGCCGCGCATAATCGGCCCAGTTAGCGCAGCGCTTGGCCCCAGTTGAAAGGCATTGGACAACGATTGACTGGCCAGCGGTTGCAAAATATGGCGGGCGGTTTCGGGTGATAAGCCAGCTTGGTGTGCCAACTGAAGGGCAAAATCCGCCAACGCAACGGCATAATTTGATGCCACACAGCAAGCGGCATGGTATAAGCGTTTATCCCCTGTTAATTCAAAGGGTTGACCGCCGATAGCTTGGATTTTGGGTGTCAACCAAGCCAACGCCTGCGGCATCCCTTCGAGGGCAAACGCAGTCCCAGCAAATTGGGCAATGGCCTGTTCAACATTGGCAAAACTGCGGATGGGGTGCGCTGATGCCACCACTGCCCCAGCGGCCTGTGCTGGCGCTAATAGGGCACTGCTACATGCCCCACTGACATGCCACACCACCATATTCGGCCGAATAATGCCGTGTTGTACCAAGGCCAGACATTGTTCGGCGATAGCATCATCGGGAGTTGCCAATAACACACTGCTGGCAGGGGGCAGCTGGGCCAAGGCTGTTAAATCAGCACAGGCATGGCCTTGCTGTAACCAAGTCGCAGCCTGTTGGGCATGGGCAAAGTGACGACAAACAATGCCGCCAATTTGCACCCCTTGTTGTTGTAATAAATAGGCCAAGGTTTTACCGACACGACCAGCACCGACTAGATGTAACTTGCTCATTTTAATGCACTTTAAAAGCGTTGACGGATTGGCGCATATCATCGGCCAGCCCGTGTAGTTGGTGCATCGCTTGGGCGGATTCGCTGACAGCGGCGCTGGTGTTCACCGACATATTGCTGATGGTTTCAACATGGTTGGCAATCGATTGACTGACACTGCGCTGTTCTTGTAGTGCATGAGAAATACCTGCCACTAATTGCAAAATTTGCATCACATCGGTGTGGATATGGGCAAAGGCTTGGCTGGCTTGGCTAGACAACGTAACACCATGCTCCACCTGATTGACGGTTTCTTCCATGTGTTGGACGGCGGTTTGCGAACGCTGCTGCATGGCGCTGATGGTGTTGACAATATCGCCGGTGGCAGCGTGGGTGCGTTCTGCCAATTTGCGTACTTCATCGGCGACTACCGCAAACCCGCGCCCCGATTCACCCGCCCGTGCCGCTTCAATGGAGGCATTTAAGGCCAATAGATTGGTTTGTTCGGCCACTTCTTTAATCATCGCCACGATATGCGAAATTTGATTAGATGCCTCGCTTAATTCGGTGATGACGTCGGCAGTGGTGCGGATTTGTTGGGCAATGCTTTGCATTTCTTGGCTAGATTTTTGAATCACAGCGCCGTTTTCTGCTGCGATATGACCAGCATCGTCCACTTTTTCCCGCGCCTTTTGTGCGTTTTCTGCTACTTCAGTGATCGCAACTGACAACTGTTCGACTTCTGCTGCCATCGCTTGCGCGGCGTCGCTTTGTTGACGGGCGGTATCGGCTAGGACAACGCTTTGTTGATCGGCTTGTTCGACTTGTTGTGCCAAGGCCTTCGCATGGCTGCGAATGCGGCTGATCAGGTCTTTTAAATGCGATTGCATGTGTTGTACCGCAGTCAACACGCTTTCAGCATTGGTATCAGGAATCGGTTGGGTTAAATCACCGGCAGCAATGGTGTGGACAATACGAGCTGCTTTGCGTGGTTCGGTGCCGACTTGTGCCAAAACATGGCGCACTAGCCAACGGCCCAACACAATACCAACCAAGATAGCCAGCGCCATAAACAACAGCGCCAGTTGTTGCCAACGTTGAATATCTTGTTCTAACTGCTGACGAATTTGTTCGATGTCTTGGTCGTAGCGTTGAATGCTATCGAGTAAATAACTACGCAATTCTCGCCATTTTGGGGTTTCGTTTTGGTTGAGAAATTGTTGTGCTTGTTGTAATTCGCCTTGTTTAATCAGCGCCATTAACGGTTCGTGTTGGGCATGTTGTGCATTGAACAAGTGGTTGATTTCTTGCCATTCTTGTTCGGCGCGAGGCAAACTTTCCCCCACTTTTTTGAGCACATTCAGTTCTTTTTCAAAGACTTCATGCGCTTTATCGTAGTTTTTATAAGCTTGTGGATGGCTGGGGTCGAGCAAGATATTGCGCAGTGCTTGCCCCATTTGCAGCCCGTTGGCATAGAGTTTGGTGATGCTGTAACGGGCGATTTGTTCTTGGTCGATGTGTTGACTGAATTTTTGCTGGCTAAGGTGCGAGCCAAACAAAGCCAGTGCTGCGGCAATACAAAATAGCGCACAGACCATGAACATGATAATGCGCATTCTGGCGCGTAGTGAAAAGTCCTGCAGCACGGCGTTCTCCTATAGCAAAATACTGACAATCCACAATGTAAATGTTAAAGAAATTGTAAATTGTTTTTTTGCTATAGGATACAGAATGTTTTGTTAAATCAATGCTGATGGCCGTGCATCATTTTAGGCTGTGGTGCACCGAGACCTTCTACGGCTACCTCTACCTTGACTTCGCCAGCTTTAGCAAATTTGAGTGTCAGTGGAAATTTTTCACCTTGCTTAAGTGGCTGTTGCAGGCCAATTAACATGATGTGGTAGCCGCCCGGTTTCAGTTCGGCTTTTCCTTGTGCTGGAACAGTGATTTCCGGCACTTGGCGCATCCGCATCACCCCTTGTTCATTGAGGTGTGTATGCAGTTCAACGGTTTTAGATACCGTGGCTGAGGCTGACAATAAGCTATCTGCTTCACCTTGGTTGTTGATAGTTAAGTACGCCGCACCATTTTGGCTGCCCGAGGGTGTTGCACGCGCCCACGGGTGGTCGATATGTAAATTGCCAACTTTGTAATCATGGGCAAAGGCAGGCAAAGCAACGATGGCGCAAGCAAGGGCAACGTGGCGCAGAAAAGACATACAAACCCCAGAAAATAATCAAAGCTCGCACAATAGGCGAGCTTTGTGGAGAGATCAATGCGACAGATTGTCGCAGCGACGCCAAACTTGCCACCGTTCTTTGCCTGCAAAGACAGGCAAGGGAGCAACACTGGCTTGATCGCTTTCTAAGCTAAAGTGTGGGCTGAGTAATGTGGTTAATTCTGCTTGTGAGATGCCGAAGGGTGGGCCTTTTGGGTGGTCGCCAATAAAGAAATAGCCGGCTAATACGCCATTAGGTGCAATGATGTTTGCCATTTTTTCAGCATAACTTGCCCACATTTTACGAGGTAGCGCACATAAAAAAGCGCGCTCATAAACCCAATCAAATGGTTTGTTTGGTTGGTGAGTAAAAAAATCTCCGGCATGGATGTGTTGTGCAAATTCACCGAGCACCTTTTGTGCCATTTCTAACGCGGCTGGGCTAAATTCAATTGCTTCAACGGCATAACCACGCTCCGCCAGCCAACCGACTTCATATCCAGTACCACATCCCGGGATAAAGATGGTGTGTTGTGGTGTGATCTGTTGACTGTATTGCATAAACTCCTCTGGTACGCCGCCAGCATCCCAAGGCATCACGTCCGAAAGATAACGTTTACACCAAAAATCGGGTAGAGAACTGTCCTGTGCCATGACCTATCACCTGTTTTATTTTATCGAAGGGTGAATTGTGCCACGGAACAATAAAGAAAACCCCGTTTGAATTGATTGGCTTGTTAATTCGGTCAACCAAGCAGCGATCTTGTTTTTGCCAGAACAGATAATCCTCCCATGCTGCATCGGAAAATTAATCTCATTCGGCCAACTCTCTCAAAGGTCGAGGGCTAGGCGCAAAAACAGCTATGGATTTGAACTCGGTTGGGTTGATTTTCTCAACCCAAGCATCTCATTTATCACAACAACGGCGTATCTAACTGCACAGGTTTCGGTTGACGTAATAAAGCAGGGGTCGGTTTTTGTTTAGCCTCACTATTTTTGACTGGTTTATTTGTCAATTCCTGACCAATGGTTTCTGGTGCAGTTGGTTTGGGTTGCCGAGGGGCTTCCAACAACGGGCTAACCGTCGGTTCGCTGGGGGATTCCACACTTGGCATGGATTGATCCAACTCACGCAAAGCGGGTTCAGCAAGATCCGTTTCATTGACTGCTGGTGTTGCGACGGGTGTGGGTGATGTGGACACTGGCACCGTGGCGCGAGGTGATTTATTGAGCGCCAATAGCTGATTGGGGCGAGGGGGATTGTCTTGTGAACATGACAAACACACTGGTTTTGCTGCCTTGCTGCCTGCTTTTAATGCTGCATCAAAGCGGCTGAGTTCTAATTTCCGCTTATTTTCCTCTGCCCATGTTTTTGCTACATGGCGAATACGCTGCGTTTCACGGCCATTTTTATACGCATCTGGCAACACGGTGAGCCATAAATGACCTTGTGGATCGGTGTTTAACAATAAGGGTTGATAAATTACCGAAACGGGCGTGCTGATTGATACTCTGCCGGCAAAAGTCAACGCATCCTCGTTTTTCATTCGCACACAGCCATGACTGCGAAAACCCGGCACTGAAGACGGCACATTTGTGCCATGAATCCCCAACCCTAAGCGTGGTTCACCAAAGCGGACAAACACTTTGCCCAATGGATTACTGGGGCCGGGGGGAACGACCGTTAACACTTCTTTTCCTGCTGCTGCCATTTCTTTTTGAATTGACTTCGGTACATGCCATGTTGGATTGCGTGCAATCGCGGTGACGGTGTATTCACCTGCTGGTGTTTGCGTCAGCATTTTTCCGACCGCAACCGGATACGACTGGTCTAGCTTGCCATCACGGTATAAAAACAATCGGGTTTGTGGCACGTTAATCACCACATGCAGCCCTTGTTGTTCGACCATAAAGTCAGGTTCGGGGATGCCTGCCATCACCCATGGACTGAGGGCACTCCCCACCAAGACATAGGATAACAAGACAAATCGCGGTACACAGGAAGAAGGAAAACGGCTCATGGCAGCTATGCAAAAGGGGTGAACAAAGTCGCAGTATAACGGGAGTTGTGTTTCCGTGTACGGACTGTGGTTTTTTTTGCGAAAATACGCCCTTTTGCGTGGGGAAAATTATGCCTTTTCCGGTTGCCTGTATTGAATCGCTCGACCATGAAGGACAGGGCATTGCCCATGTCGACGGTAAAACCATCTTTATCGGCGGTGCCTTGCCCTATGAACGGGTGAAGTATTCCAGCTATCGTAAAAAACCCAGCTTTGAAAAAGCCGATACCGTTAAGGTGTTAGAAGAAAGTTTTTTACGGACACAACCAGCCTGCCCACATTTTGGTGTCTGCGGCGGGTGTTCGATGCAGCATGTTGAACCAACGGGACAAGTTGCGGCTAAACAACGGGTATTAGAAGACAACTTAGCGCATATTGCTAAAGTCAAACCAGAAACCATTCTACCACCAATTTATGGCCCCACTTGGCGTTATCGCCATCGTGCACGTTTGTCAGCACGTTGGGTCGAAAAGAAAAATACCATTTTGGTCGGGTTTCACGAGCGGCGGTCGAGTTTTATCGCTGATATGCAGCAATGCCATATTTTGCCGCAACGTATCTCCGATTTAATGGTGCCTTTGCGTGGTTTGGTAAGGCAGTTGTCGATTTATAACCGGATGCCACAAATTGAAATCGCCTGCGGTGAATATGTCGATGCTTTGGTGTTGCGTAATATGGATGCACTGACCCAAGCTGATGAACAACATCTGCAAGCCTTTGCCGATCAATATAACCAAGGGCGAGAACAGCCGTTGCAATTCTGGTTGCAGCCTCGTGGCCCAGACAGTGTCTATCCATTTTATCCCTTGGATGTGCCACAACTGAGTTATACCCTGCCAGATTTCTCGATTGAGATGCCGTATAAGCCGACTGAGTTTACTCAAGTCAACCCGGGGATTAACCGAGTGTTGGTGAAACGTGCGCTGGCTTTGCTCAATCCACAAGCAGGAGAACGGGTTGCCGATATGTTCTGTGGTTTGGGTAACTTCACTTTGCCGATTGCACGCAGCGGTGCCACGGTATTGGGGATGGAAGGCAGTGCACAGCTGATCGAACGCGCTGTTGAAAATGCCGACTTCAATGGCCTGAAAGACCGTACCCAATATCAAATTGCTAACTTATTTGAAATCGATGAAGACAAACTGGCAGCATTGGGCAGTTTTGACAAAATGTTAATCGATCCACCGCGTGATGGCGCTTTGGCACTGTGTAAATCGTTTACCGATGACACTGCACCACAGCGGATTGTCTATGTGTCCTGCCAACCAGCGACCTTGGCGCGTGATGCAGCGGTGTTAGTCCATACCAAGGGTTACACCCTTAAAGCGGCTGGTATCGTGAATATGTTCCCACATACCGCACATGTCGAATCAATAGCTTGGTTTGAAAAAACAGCGCCATGTAAAACTGCTGCAGAACTTGCTGCGATGGAAGACGCGTCTATCACAGCAGAATAACTGTGTCCGTCCGACCGGCTGGTGCTTGTGCTAGCCGGTTTTGCCCTGAGTTTGAGCCCCAAGATTAAACCGCGAAGGAAATATGCGATGAATGCGCCTTTTATTGCCGAGTTAGATCATTTAGCCGTATTGGCTTTTACTGGGCCTGAAGCACAAAGTTTTTTGCAGGGGCAGTTATCTTGTGATGTGCGCGAAGCGGATGGACAACGCTGCCGTTTAGCCAGCTATTCCACGCCCAAGGGCCGGATGCAGGCGAGTTTTATCCTATGGCAAGCGGCTGCCGACACTTATCACTTGTTGGTGTCGGCGGATTTGGCCGAGGCGACATTAAAACGTTTGTCGATGTTTATCCTGCGGGCAAAAGTCAAAGCCAGTTTGCTGACTGAGGCGAAAATCTACGGTCTAGTGGGGGCAGAAGCACGGCAGGCCGCTGCTACGGCTTATGCCACGTCGCCGGTGACAGATTGGCAACAGCAAAGCGCTGCACCAGTACATCTATTGGGGCTACCAGAACAGCGGGCAATGGTTGTTGTGACAGACGGTACACCTCTTGCCTCTGCCTTGGCGACCTTGCCGCAGGCGCCGCATACGGAATGGCAACGGCAGGATATTGTGGCGGCAGTGCCGTGGATTACGTTGCCAACCAAAGAAATGTTTGTGCCACAGATGTGTAATTTGGAACTGTTGGGAGGGGGGATCAGTTTCCAAAAAGGGTGTTATCCGGGCCAAGAAATCGTCGCTCGCACGCAATATATCGGCAAGGTCAAGCGTCGGATGTTTCCTGCTCAAGTTGCCGCTCATGCCCAAGCTGGTCAACCGTTGTTTTGTGCGCTGACCGGTGAACAAACAATTGGGAATATTGTGTCTGCTGTCGCCAACGACGATGGAAGTTGCGATGTGTTAGCGGTAGTGCAAGCCAGCCATCTTGCCGATGGCATCCACCTCGGCTCACCCACGGGCCCCACGCTCAGTTTTGCTGAATTGCCCTACGCCCTACCCACATAACTTCGTTGTATTTGTTTTAAAGGTGGATAGGCTTTGCTGATCCACCCCTAGGGGCGAACCGATGTGTTCGCTCCTATCGAATTATTCGTATTTTCGAACATGACTACCCCGCCTCGGCGGGGGGTATTTTTTTATTATCCTTGGCCGCGTTGAGATTGGCTGAGACGTTGTAGCGAATCCGACAGCGCTGCCACACAGCTTTGCGCTTCTTGTGCTAATTGCCCAATATGTTTCGCTGAGGTGCCCGACTGACCGGCCAACACGCGAACTTCATCAGCGACCACGGCAAATCCGCGCCCTGCTTCACCAGCACGTGCTGCTTCAATCGAGGCATTCAGTGATAACAGATTGGTTTTATCAGCAATACTATGAATACTGCCGACAATTGCGCCAATGCGTTCTGTCACAGATAACACTTGTTGCATCGCTTTGAGTGTTTCACTGATCGCGGCGGAACGATTCGACGCATCGTAACCATACAATAAAATTTTGTTCACTTTGCCTTGGCGGTCTTTCAGCCCAGACAAGGTGGCGTTCAACATCTGTTCTGGCTGGTGTGCTGGCCGTAATTCACATTCAACCGATGCGCCTGCCAATACCTGTTGGTATAAATTTCTTGGTAATAAGCTCTGTAAGGGCTGCGATTGTGTGCTATCAATAAAATCGGCCATCGCGGTATTACAGGTTAGCAAGGCACCTTCAGCTGTGAATTCAGCGACTAACATGCTTTGCGAAATGGCTTCTAAGCGTTGTTCAAATTCCAAAGCATTTTGTTTGGTGGCGGTAATATCAGCGGCAATGGCAATAAAACGCTGTAGTACACCCTTTTCATCCAAAATTGGATTGATGGTCATTGAAATCCAATAGGGCTTACCATTGCGGTGGTAGTTGAGGATTTCGGTGCTGATCGATTTTTTCTGTTTTAATGCTTGGCTGACTTGTTCGACCGTTTCGCGGTTGGTATCGGCACCTTGTAAAAATTGCCCCGGGCGTTTGCCTTGCATCTCGTCGAATGAATAGCCGGTGAGTTGGCTAAAACTGGCATTACAGTATTCAATTTCCCCTGCTGCATTGCAGATAATTACCGAGTTGCGTGTGGTATCTGCTACCAACGACAGCACATGCATTTTTTCTTGTAAGGCAACGTCTTCAGTAATATCGCGTACAAAAGCGGTGTAACAGATTTTGCCTTCGAGCTCGACACGAGACAGCGACAACTCACCCCAGCGTTTGCGGCCATCTTTACGAAAAATTTCTACCTTACGACTTTTGCCAACGATTTTGTCTTCTCGGGTGCGGCGGTTTTGTTCGACATAGCTATCA
>NZ_JBSQVP010000042.1:0-21509 GCF_055136605.1 Aquaspirillum sp.
CATACATTCTTATATGCCATCTTGCTGTAAAGTAATGATATTGGTGTTTTAATTCCACACCGCACGTTGTCGTGTGATGACACACAGTTGTTCTTCCTTCCTTTAGCTGGGGATTTCTGTCAATCGCGCAGTTCAAACCGCCATGAGGTTTGTTCTGTATGCTCATCAAATAAGTAAAAATCCAGAAGATGAATGCAGATAACATGCTTCGTCTCGCAATAGGATTGACCCCTTTCTAACTGTTGGCTGATGAGACGAGAACGCTAAGACAGGCTTCGATCTCTCCAATACGTCTCTTTTCTGACCTAAAAATCAATACACCAACAAACATAATGAACAACAGTTCATTTAATGATTGTCATCAATCGTTGAGCAGCGTACATTTCACACCTTCCTGAACAACCATTCAGTAATAATCTATGCTTTGTTGCCCTCAACGTTGGTCACGACGCAAACAAGCACGGCCGGAGGAAATTCTGGCGGCGGCTTTAGAGTGCTTTGTCAAACACGGTTATAGCGCCACTCGCATGGAAGACATCGCCAAACACGCCGGTGTCACCAAAGGGACGGTGTATCTGTATTACGCCAATAAAGAAGAACTACTCAAAGCAGTGGTTCGTGAAACGCTTTTGCCTCGTGTGGCGGAGTTAGAGCAGGTGCTAAACGACACTGACTGTTCGGCGCCTGAACTCCTGCGCCGTTTGCTACAGCAATGGGGCACACTGGTTCGTGACAATGATTTGGTGGCAGGTTTACCCAAGCTGATGATTGGTGAGGTGTCGAATTTTCCTGAGCTGGCTCGCTTTTATTATGAAGAAGTGATTTGTCGTGGCCGCCGCTTGGTCGCCAATGTACTGGCTCATGGCATTGCACGCGGGGAGTTTCGTTCACTGAATATCAACCAAGCTGTTGAGGTGATGATTGCTCCCGTCATCATGGGCATGATTTGGCAACATTCGTTTGCCCACTTCGAAGCTAAACCGATGGATTTTCCGCATTATCTGGATGCGGTGTACGACATTCTGCTGTGTGGCTTATCGGCCCCAGTGCCTTCTGGAAACTCACAATGAACTCATGTCATTTTCGCTATGCACTGCTGGCAGGAAGTGTTTTGCTTGCTGCCTGCAATGCCACACCCTCTGAGTATCAAGATATTCGTCCTGTTCGTACCACAGTGCTACACAATGCACAGGCCGCATCTCTACAAGTCTATGCAGGAGAAATTCGTGCCCGTTATGAAATTCCATTGAGTTTCCGAGTGGCAGGAAAAATCAGCGCCCGTTTAGTGGAAGTCGGTCAGCAGGTACAAGCAGGACAAGACATCGCCCGTCTCGAACCGAGTGACTATGGTTTAGAGGCCAGCGCAAAACGTGCACAATTGGCGGGGGCGGAAAGTGATTTGCGGCAACAAGAGCTCGACCTCAATCGTTACCGCGAATTGCTGCAACAGCAATTTATTAGCCAAGCCGAGTTTGATCGCCGTCAAAATGGCGTCAACGTAGCACGAGAAAAAGTGAAGCAGGCACAAGCAGATCTCGGTGTCAGCAGCAACCGTACACAATACACTCGCCTCACTGCTGAACAAGCAGGGATTATCAGCGAAGTGTATGCCGAGGCTGGGCAAGTGGTACAAGCTGGGCAAGCCGTGGCACGGTTAGCCATCCCCAGTGAGAAAGAAGTCAAAATCTCGATCCCCGAATCACGCCTTGCCCATTTTAAGCAAGCCACTGCATTTCAAGTGCGGCTGTGGTCGCGTGATAAGGTTTATCAGGGCAAATTGCGTGAACTTGCGCCACAAGCCGATCCACAAGCCCGAACCTATAGCGCCCGTATCCAAATTCTTAACCCCGATCAAGAGATTGCGTTGGGCATGAGTGCCAGCGTTGCCCATGTCTCTTCTAGCACAGAAAAAACCGCCTTTGCCATTCCACTGACTGCGCTTTTAGCAGAGAAACAACAACAATCGGTTTGGGTGCTGGATGGCAAAACCCTCACTGTTAAAAAACGTGCGGTGCAAGTGCAACGGCTCGAACAACAGCAAGTGTGGATTAGCCAAGGACTACAAGCGGGGGAGGAAATCGTCACCGCTGGGGTGCATTTATTACGAGAAGGTCAAAAGGTGGCACGGGTGGATGCTAACCCCGCCCCCGGTAAACCTGCCTTGCTGGCACCGCAACCGGTGACGGAGAAAGCCGCATCATGAACAAAAAATCCGGCATCAATTTGTCAGAGTGGGCGATTCGCCATGCTGCTTTAGTGCAATACCTGATGGTGGTATTGATGGTGGCGGGGGTGTTTGCGTATGGCAAATTAGGACAAAAAGAAGACCCCGAATTCACCTTTAAAGCGATGTTGGTCAAAGTCACTTGGCCCGGGGCCAGTGCCGAAGAGGTTGAACGGCAAGTGACCGATCGTGTTGAAAAAAAGCTGCAAGAGATTGCCGAGATTGATTTCGTCAAAAGCTTTAGCAAAAGCGGCGAAACACAAATGGTGATTAGCTTGCGCGAAGAACTACGGGCGAAAGAAGTATCCGATGTGTGGTATCGGGTACGTAAAAAACTGGGGGATTTAAAAGCCGAAGGCAAACTACCCGCCGAAGCACGCGGTCCCTTTTTTAATGATGAGTTTGGCGATACCTTTGGCAATATCTATGCCTTTACTGCCGATGGTTTTAGCCAAGAAGAGTTACGACGCTATATCGATTATGCACGGCAACAAGCCTTGCTGATTCAAGATGTGGCAAAAGTCGATATTGTTGGCGAGCAAGAAGAAAAAATTTACGTCAAACTCGATTCGGCGCGCCTTGCCGCATTGGGCATTGATATTCAAACCGTTTGGGCGGCACTGCGTGAACAAAATGCCGTCGATCCGGCAGGGGAATATCAAACCGACAGTGAACGAATCCCGGTACGGGTGAGCGGTGAATATGATTCGGTCACCACAATTAGCAACACCCCGATTAAGGCGGGTGATCGAACCTTCCGCTTGGGCGATTTAGCCAAAGTAGAGCGTGATTTCGCCAATCCCCCGGGGTTCCGCATGCGCTTTGATGGTAAGCCAGCCTTGGGTTTAGCCATCTCGATGCGAAAAGGCGGTGATGTTATTCGCTTAGGCAAAGAGCTGAATCAATTTGTGGATCGACTGCATGCACAAATGCCGATTGGGGTAGAAATTCATGCGGTCTCCGACCAGCCCAAGGTGGTGAAATCCTCCGTCAATGAGTTTATGCGTTCGTTGATTGAAGCGGTAGTCATCGTGTTGGCGGTCAGTTTATTTAGCCTTGGCCTGAAAACCGGCATTGTGGTGGCATTGTCGATTCCTTTGGTGTTGGCGATGACTTTCCTCGCCATGTGGATTTTTGGCATTGAATTACAACGCATTTCACTCGGCTCGCTGATTATTGCGCTGGGCTTGCTGGTGGATGACGCGATTATTGCAGTTGAAATGATGGCCTTAAAGCTAGAACAGGGCTGGAATCGACTGCGCGCGGCCACCTTTGCCTATACCAGTACCGCTTTCCCCATGCTCACGGGTACCTTGATTACCGCCGCCACCTTTCTACCCGTTGGTTTAGCCAAATCCAATGCTGGCGAATACACCTTTAGTTTATTTGCCGTGGTAGCGATTGCCTTGGTGTTGTCGTGGGTAGTGGCCGTGGTATTTACCCCTTTCATCGGTTACAAACTGTTGAAAGAGCATAAAGTGGCTGCCGACAGCCATCACGATGACGTCTATCACAAGCCGTTTTACCAACGCTTCCGCCATGTCTTAACATGGTGTTTACATCATCGTAAGTTCGTTATTGTTGCCACGTTTTTAGCTTTTATCGGTTCGTTGGTTGCCTTTAAGTTATTTGTGCAACAGCAGTTCTTTCCGGCCTCCAGTCGAGTGGAATTGTTGGTTGATATGTGGTTACCACAGGGCGCAACTTTCCACGCCACAGAAGCCGAAGTGAAAAAATTCGAACAAAAGCTGGCAGGTGATGAACGGATTGTGTCATTGACCAGCTATGTTGGCGGCGGCAGCCCACGTTTTTATTTGCCATTAGATCAACAACAGCCACATCTGAACTATGCACAGTTGATGATTATGACGCGAGATGAAGAGGTACGCGATCAGGTCAAAGACAAAATCAGCCAGCTGTTTGAAACCGATTTCCCGATGGTACGCGGGCGGGTTATTCGCCTAGAAAACGGGCCGCCCGTTGGCTATCCGGTGCAATTCCGTGTGTCGGGTGACGATGTGGCTAAATTGCGTGCCAGTGCGGCGAAAGTGGAAGCGATGATGCGCAATGATCCGCGCACTCGTCATGTCAATATCGACTGGGGTGAAAATATCAAAGTCTTGCGGTTAGAGATCGACCAAGATCGCGCCCGCAGCCTTGGTATTTCCACACAAGGGCTGTCACGGCAACTCAATATGTTGATTTCGGGAGCAGCTGTCACCGAATTACGCGAAAACGACCGCAGTATTGAGGTGGTGGCACGGTTAGATGAAGGAGAGCGCCACGCAGTCGAACAAATCGGCGCGTTAATGGTACAAACGTCCTCTGGCAAGTTTATCCCTGTGGCACAAATTGCCAGCGTGCAATACGCTTCGGAAGAAAGCATTATTTGGCGGCGCAATCGGATGCCGACTATCACCGTGCGGGCAGATGTTGCCGAGGGCGTACAAGCGGCAGATGTGTCGATTGCCCTGTGGCCCAAAATGCAGGCATTAGAAAAAGAACTGCCTACCGGATTCCGCATTGAGTTAGGTGGGTCGCTGGAGGCCAGTAAGAAGTCGCAAGATGCGATTGCTGCGGTGCAACCGTTAATGCTATTGGTGGTGGTCACCTTGTTGATGTTGCAGCTGCAAAGCTTCCAACGCACCTTATTGGTATTGCTCACCGCACCCTTGGGCATGATCGGTGTTACCTTAACCTTGATTTTGTTCCATGCGCCGTTTGGTTTTGTGGCGATGTTGGGCGTGATTGCACTGGCAGGGATGATTATGCGTAACTCGGTGATTTTGGTCGATCAGATCGAACATGATATCCGTGATGGCATTCATCCGTGGGAGGCCATTTTAGGCAGTACCATTCGCCGCTTCCGTCCGATTATGTTGACCGCAGCAGCGGCAATTTTGGCGATGGTGCCGTTAACGCGCAGTATTTTCTGGGGCCCGATGGCAGTGGCCATCATGGGCGGCTTGTTAGTAGCAACGGTGCTTACTTTGTTATTCCTCCCTGCCTTGTATGCCCAATGGTTTAAGATTCGTCCCCCAGCGACGACCTAAATGGTGTACTATTTTAGTCGGCTATTCCTTCCTGAGTTGGGGGCTTGCTTTTTGCCATGCTCCCCTCATGTAAGCCGCCGCAGGCTGTTACTGATGTTTTTTATTTCATAACGAGAGGTTTTTTCATGGAACACACACTGCCCACTTTGCCCTATGCCCTCGATGCTTTGGCACCGCATATCTCCAAAGAAACCTTGGAGTTTCACTACGGCAAACATCATCAAACTTATGTCACAAACTTGAACAACCTGATTAAAGGGACCGAGTTTGAAAATGCCACTCTGGAAGAGATTGTCAAAAAATCCTCCGGCGGTATCTTCAACAATGCAGCACAAGTGTGGAACCACACTTTCTATTGGCTGAGCTTGGCACCAAACGCTGGTGGCGAACCCACTGGTGCATTGGCTGAAGCCATCAACGCGAAATGGGGTTCGTTTGACGAGTTCAAAAAAGCTTTTAATGCCGTTGCTGCTGGAACCTTCGGTTCTGGTTGGGCATGGTTGGTAAAAGCCGCCGATGGCTCGTTAGAGTTAGTCTCCACCAGCAATGCCGCCACTCCATTGACCAGCGATAAAACCGCTTTGTTGACCTGTGATGTGTGGGAACATGCTTATTACATCGACTATCGCAACAGCCGTCCTAACTATCTGGAAGGTTTCTGGAAGTTGGTAAACTGGAATGCCGTCGCCGAACGCTTCGCTGCCTAATCTCAGCGCTGCTGCTTCGCAAAACCCCGTGCTGAACGGGGTTTTTTTGCATTTACTTCAATTTTTTCTTCACAGCCTGCCGCTCAACATGAACAAATAACCAATTGATATTTCTCTATTGCGCTTAAAACTGACATTCTTATGCCTTAGAGAAATTTGTGTGAGGGCGTGTGACGTGGCGAAGGTATTTTTAGTTGGGGCTGGGCCGGGGGATGTGGAGTTGTTGACCATCAAGGCCATGCGTTGCTTACAACAAGCAGAAGTCGTGTTGGTCGATGACTTAGTGAACCCTGATATTCTGCAGTTCGCGCCAGCACAGTGCAAAATCATTCCCGTTGGCAAACGCGGGGGATGTCGTTCGACACCACAAGCCTTTATCCAACGGCTCATGCTACGTTATGCCCGCCAAGGAAAAACCGTCGTGCGGCTTAAAGGAGGCGATCCCATGCTTTTTGGACGTGGTGGGGAAGAAGTCGCATTTTTAGCCGAACATGGTATTGCCTGTCAGGTGATCAATGGTTTAACCGCAGGTTTGGTCGCAGCAACACAGGCAGATATTCCACTCACCCATCGCGATCACACCCAAGGCGTCACTTTTATCACCGGCCATCGCCGCGACGGTTCACAACCGAACTGGCCGGCATTGGTTGCGGGTGGTACTACGTTGGTGGTGTATATGGGAATGCAAAATATCAATGTGTTATGTCAAGAATGGCGACAAGCGGGTATGCCGGAAACCATGCCAGCAGCGGTCATTCAACACGCCTCCACACCACAACAACGCATCTTAATCAGCGAACTGTCTCGTCTAGCGGCTGATGTTGAAGCCGGTGGCTACGGCAGCCCAGCAATTATTGTGTTGGGTGAGGTAGTGAAAGAAAAAACATGGCGTGATACTCTGCCACACCTTGTTTCAGCGGCATAACAGCATCTGTTTGGCTCACGAAATAAGGGGATGCTATCGACCTTGTTTGGAGACTTGCCTTGACTGCTGCCAACCTACGCTTGTTATTAGTTGAAGATGAACGTGTTCTCGCTGCTGGTTTAGCCACGGCTTTGGAATTGGCTGGCTATGAAGTCAGTCGCAGCCCGACGTTAGCCGATGCACGTCAACGCATTGAACAAAATCGCGCCCCATATGCACTCGCGATTGTTGACTTAGATTTACCAGATGGAAATGGTTTTGAGCTGGTGCAGTTCTTGGCGCATTATCCGGATACCCCTTGTTTAGTGTTGGGGGATCATGATTCACAGCCACTCAGTTGCCAACATAAAAATATCGTGGCCTATCTGGTAAAGCCGGTAGAGGCACAAGATTTGGTCACTGCCGTCTCTGGCACCTATCAGCGTTTACCGCTGGCCACCAGCGCTGCTGCTGCAACGGTAGCAGGACAAGCCGCCGGCGCAACAAAACAACATTTAATTGCCGTAGCGGTCGGGATTTTGATGGAACGTCATCATTTAACACGTCAACAAGCGGCAGAATGGTTGCAACAACAGGCACACCAACATCACCTGAGTTTGCCACAACAAGCCACTGAGATTGTGGCAGCATGTGAGCGTTTGAACTTACACCCACATGCCTAACACCTAAGCGAATTAGGCGAAGTGGCAGACGTAATGTAAAGTTTCTGTCACTTCGATTTGGAAGCTGCTATTGGCTGGCACAGAGAAAGACTCACCACCCTGATAGCTGCGGGCTTCGCTTTCACCCGCCAAGGTCACACGGCATTGCCCCTGCAACAGTTCCATCACTTCGGCGGCGGCGGTATTAAATGTTAAGTTTGCCGGCAGAATAACCCCAACCGATTTTTTTGTGCCATCAGCCAAAGTCAGGCTATGGCTAACACATTTACCATCAAAATAGACATTCGCCAGTTTATTAACACTGACATTTTCAAAGACTTGACTCATCTCTTATTTCCCTTGTGAATAAGCTGTTTTTTAAGCAATTGCAGGTTGTTTCATCAACAATGTCACCAAATCGGCCAATCGCTGTTTCATTTGCCGGCGGTCGACAATCATATCAATCGCCCCTTTTTGCAATAGAAACTCGGCGCGTTGGAACCCTTCTGGCAATGTTTCGCGTACGGTTTGTTCAATCACTCGTGGGCCAGCAAAACCAATTAACGCCCCCGGCTCAGCCAATACCACATCACCTAAGAAAGCAAACGAGGCCGATACACCACCCATTGTCGGGTCGGTCAGAATCGAAATAAATGGCAGTTGTTTTTCTGATAACAGGTGCAAAGCAGCACTGGTTTTTGCCATCTGCATCAATGAATTTAACCCTTCTTGCATCCGCGCACCACCAGAGGCAGACACACAGACAAAAGGTGCATTGGCTTCAACGGCAGCTTGGACACCGCGCACAAAACGCTCTCCCACCACCGAACCCATCGAACCACCAATAAAACGAAATTCAAATGCAGCAATCACAATCGGATGGGTCAGAATACTGCCTTGCATCACCACCAAAGCATCTTCTTCGCCGGTGTCTTCTTTCGCTGCGACTAAGCGGTCAGGATATTTTTTGCTGTCTTTAAACTTCAAAATATCCATTGGCACCACTTCAGCACCGATTTCACGCCGGCCTTCTTCATCCAATAACACTTCTAAACGTGCGCGTGCCGATAATGGATTGTGATGGTTGCACTTGGGGCAAACATGTTGATTGTTTTCCAAATCGGTGTGATACAACACCGCTTCACAGGCAGAACATTTACTCCACAACCCTTCCGGCACACCGGACTTGTTGGTTTTACTGTCTTTCTTGATTTTCGGTGGCAATAGCTTGTTTAACCAGCTCATGGAGCCTCCACAACACAACCGCCCGCGAGAAGGCGGGCGGGAGCGTTTGTTAAGTAAGTTTTTTTACGAATTAGGCATCCAATGCTGCACGGATACCAGATAAAAATTCGGTGAGATTGTGTGCAGCCTGCGCCCCAGAGCGTTCGATTTCTTCGACCAAACGGCTACCGATGACCACAGCGTCGGCTGCCTCACCAATCGCGCGCGCACTGGCGGCGTCGCGGATGCCAAATCCCACCCCAATAGGGAGTGGAATTAAGGTTTTCAATTCATTAACACGCTGAGCCACCGCTTGTGGATCGAGCGTTGCGGCGCCGGTGACCCCTTTTAACGACACATAATAGACATAACCTTGTGCATGTTTTGCCAAGGCCTGTACGCGTGCCAGTGGGGTTGTTGGTGCCACTAAAAACACCGGTGCCAAGCCTTGTGCCTGTAATGCAGGCGCCAGCTCATCGGCTTCTTCCGGTGGACAATCCACGGTCAACACCCCGTCTACCCCCGCAGCCTGTGCCGCTGCGGCAAATTCAGCATAGCCCATCGCCTCTAATGGGTTGAGATAACCCATCAATACCACAGGCGTGTGTTGGTTATGTTGACGAAACTCAGCCACCAACGCCAATACCTTATTCAAGGTCATGCCACGCCGTAAGGCGCGTTCGCTGGCCCGTTGAATGGTTGGGCCATCGGCCATCGGATCGGAAAACGGAATCCCCAATTCAATGATGTCAGCGCCTCCGGCCACTAAAGCCTGCATCAGCGGCACCGTTTGTGTTGCATCAGGGTCACCAGCAGTGATAAAGGGGATCAGGGCTTTCCGCCCTTGTAATCCAGCAAAACAACGATCAATACGATTGTCCATTACAGTTCCAACCCCCGCATCCGTGCCACAGTATTGATGTCTTTATCACCACGTCCCGACAGATTGACCAGAATAACCTGATCGGCCGGCAAGGTTGGGGCCAGTTTTTTGGCATAGGCCAAAGCGTGGCTAGACTCTAAGGCGGGGATAATCCCTTCGAACCGACATAAATCATCGAAGGCAGCCAAGGCTTCGCTATCGGTCACTGCCACATATTCAGCGCGGCCAATGTCTTTCAAATAGCTATGCTCAGGGCCAACACCCGGATAATCGAGGCCAGCCGATACCGAATGGGTCTCGGCAATCTGACCATTTTCATCCTGCATCAGATACATCCGTGCACCATGTAAGACACCTGGTCGGCCTGCATTTAATGGGGCGGCATGGCGGCCCGTTTCAACGCCATCACCACCGGCTTCCACCCCAATCAGGCGAACATCCGGATGAGGAATGTAAGGATAGAAAATGCCGATAGCGTTGGAACCACCACCCACACAAGCGACCACGGCATCCGGTTGTCGTCCCAACATGGCAGGCATTTGGGTCAAACATTCTTCGCCAATCACCGACACAAAATCACGCACGATCATCGGGTAAGGATGTGGGCCAGCCGCCGTCCCTAAGATATAGAATGTCGAATCCACATTGGTCACCCAATCGCGCATGGCTTCGTTCAGCGCGTCTTTTAAAGTGCGCGAGCCCGATTCCACCGGCACCACTGTGGCACCAAGCAGTTTCATGCGGAAGACGTTGGGCGCTTGGCGCTGCACATCTTCTGCCCCCATATACACGATACATTCCATGCCATAACGGGCGGCCACGGTAGCCGTTGCCACGCCGTGTTGACCGGCGCCAGTCTCAGCAATCACCCGTTTTTTACCCATCCGGCGCGCCAACAGTGCCTGACCAATGGCATTGTTAATTTTATGGGCACCAGTGTGATTTAAGTCTTCACGCTTGAGGTAGATTTGTGCACCACCCAAGGCAGCAGACCAGCGCTGGGCATGATAAATCGGGCTAGGACGACCGACATAATGCGCCAGCTCATGGTGAAATTCGGCCATAAAAGCGGGGTCGGCTTTTGCTTTGGCGTATTCGGTTTTTAATTCTTCTAATGCCGTCATCAAGGTTTCGGCAACAAACACGCCGCCGTAACGGCCAAAATGGCCACGTTCGTCCGGCAAATCATAAGGGTGCATAACATGCTCCTGCGATAAAAGCCGCCACTTTGGCAGCATCCTTAATGCCCTTGGCTGCTTCCACACCACTGGAGACATCCACAGCAGCAGGTTTCACCTGCGCCACTGCTAAGGCGATATTGTCTGGATCGAGGCCACCGGACAGAATCAACGGCAACGGCAACGATTCAGGAAGTAAAGACCAATCAAAGCGATGTCCCGTTCCCCCCGGCACACCAGGTTGGTAGGCATCGGTTAATAAAGCACGGGCATCGGGGTATAAGGAGGCGTAGTGTAGCAGATTCAGCCCCGCCTGAACGCGTACTGCCTTGAGGTAGGGGCGATGGAATTGACGACAAAAGGCAGCGGATTCATCACCATGAAACTGTAGAACATCAATCGGCACGGCCTCTAG
Organism: Aquaspirillum sp.; assembly: GCF_055136605.1. Lineage (NCBI taxonomy): Bacteria > Pseudomonadati > Pseudomonadota > Betaproteobacteria > Neisseriales > Aquaspirillaceae > Aquaspirillum > Aquaspirillum sp. The sequence continues at coordinate 11,251 of NZ_JBSQVP010000042.1, forward strand.
GACGTGATTGACCTCTTCGACAGTGGGATCGACAAACAGCGCCACCACCGTCACAAACGGCGGCAATGCCGCCACCACTGCCTGCGCCTGTGCCACCGTCACCGCACGCGGGCTAGGCGGATAAAATACCAAGCCAATGGCGTCAGCACCCAGTGCGGCACACGCTTGACCATCTTCAGGACGGGTGATGCCACAGACTTTAACACGTGGACGAAGGGGGGTAAGCGACATCATCATTCCTCAGAGAAACAGGGCGCTGGCAAGGCAAATTCTGCTGGATAGCCAACTGCAGTTAATACCAAACCATCAGGCATAAAAGTTGGCGGGGCAAAGCGGCGGTCTTTGGCGGCTAAGAGCTGCTGCATCCATGACGGCGGATGCGCACCTTTGCCGACATACACCAACGCCCCCACCATATTGCGTACCATGTGATGGAGAAAAGCATTGGCTTGAAATTCAAAGATAATTTTATTGTCTTGCTGCCACAAGGCCGCACGAGTGAGGTGTTTAATCGGCGATTTCGCCTGACATTCTGCCGCCCGAAAGCAAGAAAAATCATGCTCACCCTGCAAATACACTGCCGCCTGCTGCATTGCAGCGAGGTCTAACGGCGCATGAAACCACCCCAGTTGCCCTTGCCCTAAGGCGGGTCGCGTAGGTCGATTGAGCAACACATAACGATAACGCCGAGCAAAAGCCGAGAAACGAGCATGAAAATGGTCGGCGACAGGATGTGCCCATTGCACAGCAATATCCGGTGGCAAAAAGCGATTCACCCCACGCACCCATGCGGACAAAGGCCGGACCACCTCGGTATCAAAATGCACCACCTGCCCACTGGCATGGACACCCGTATCGGTACGACCCGCAGCAATCACCGCAATCGCTTCGCCGGCAATCTGACTTAAGGCTGTTTGCAAATGATCTTGCACCGTATTGCCGTCTGGTTGGCTTTGCCAGCCATGATACAGACTACCGGCATACTCCACGCCTAGCGCAATTCGCGCCATGCTCACCTTCTTTCTCTATCCAATTTGATACCCACCAAGCACCACCAGCCCAAACACCAAAAAAACCAGTCCATCGCGCAGGGCAAAACGCCGCGATTGTAACGTGATTGCAGGGAGATGCGGCAGCGGTTGCTGCCAATTTCGCAACGCCTCTTGTACCTCTTGCCAGCGCAAGGGTTGGCGGCTGAGAAATTCATCCACTTGGTATAAGGTCAACGCCACTTGCAAAGCCAAACGATCGACCTCAATGCGACAACCACGCAGTGGCCATAATAGAGTTCGCAAGCCTAATAACACTTCATCCCGCGACAGATACCACAACACACAGCGCGCCACGGCACTCATCAACAGCAGCTGGCCGCTATGACGACTGGCGACAAGCAGACCTTGCCAAGAAGGGGCGTATTGACTTGGCCACGCAGCATCCCCCGGCACTGTCCAGCCAAATGCCACATATGCCACGACCACCAAGGGCAGCAAACGCCGCAGGCCAATCCGCATCGCCGGCCAACTACACCAACACGCTAATAACAACCAGCCTGCGCTCATCAGCAACAACCAAGACAACGCTAACCCTTGCACCCACAGCAACACACCCGCCCACAACAGAAAATAGCTGGCGGGGTGTAGCCATGCTGGTTTAGATGTCGGCTTCGACTTCATGGCCGCGTTGTTCCATCCATGACCGGCGGCTGGCCGCTTCGCCTTTGGCCATCAACAAGGTAAACATCTCATTGGTTTGGGCGACCGCCTCCGGCATCACTTGCACCGGCAGTAAACGACGGGTATCGGGGTGCATGGTGGTATCACGCAATTGTTCAGGGTTCATCTCGCCCAATCCCTTAAAGCGGCTAATCGACCAACTGTCTTCTTTAATTTTTTCGCCGCGTAAACGGTCGAGAATATGTTTTAGCTCGGCCTCATCAAGGGCATACAGTTTACGGGCAGGGCGCGTTTTCCCTTGCGCGGGTACATCAACGCGGAACAGCGGTGGTTGCGCCACATAAATATGACCTTGGGCAATCAGGCGCGGGAAATGGCGATAGAACAAGGACAATAACAACACTTGAATATGAGAGCCATCGACATCGGCATCGGACAAAATAGCAATTTTTCCGTAACGCAGACCGCTTAAATCCACTGCATCGTGTGGGCCATGTGGGTCAACGCCAATCGCCACCGCAATATCATGCACTTCTTGATTGCGGAACAGTTCTTCGCGCTCCATTTCCCATGTGTTAATCACCTTACCGCGCAGCGGCAAAATAGCTTGATATTCTTTATCACGTGCTAATTTGGCTGATCCTCCGGCCGAATCACCTTCCACTAAAAATAATTCATTGCGGCTGATGTCTTCACTTTCGCAGTCGGTCAATTTCCCCGGTAACACCGCAATGCCCGAGCCTTTTTTCTTTTCGACTTTTTTAACTGCGCGCAAGCGCGCTTGCGCTTGTCGAATCGCCAATTCAGCGATTTTTTTCCCTTCTTCTACCGCCTGATTCAGCCACACCTCAAACGGATCGCGCACCATATTGGCGACTAATTTCACTGCATCACGGTTGTTGAGCTTCTCTTTGGTTTGCCCTTGGAACTGTGGATCAAGCAGACGTGCGGACAAAACAAAACGCACCCGTCCCCACACGTCTTCCGCCTGTAGTTTCACCCCACGCGGCAATAGATTGTGGTGGTCAATAAAACTACGCAGGGCATCGAAAATCCCGCTGCGTAATCCCGACTCATGGGTGCCACCGGAGGCGGTGGGAATCAGATTGACATAGCTTTCGCCACCAGCACCTTCTTCAAACCATGCCACCGCCCATGCCGCCCCTTCCCCTTGGGCAAATTGCTCGTCACCCGCCGTGACATAGTTTTCGCCGACAAAAGGGGTCGCAATCGGTTCGTTTTCTCCACACAGCTCTTGCAAATAGCTACTGAGCCCTTTGGGATAACGCCAAGTGGTACGGTCGATGCTGCCATCAGCCTTTTCTTGTGCCAGCGTCACTTCGACCCCCGGCAGCAATACCGCTTTGGCTCGTAACAGTCGTTCTAACTCGGTAAGGGCATAGCGTCCCGATTCAAAATAACGGGCATCTGGCCACACGCGCACTTTGGTACCGCTGGTTTTTGCCGAACAGTCGCCAATCCGTTGCAGCGGTTCAATTACCTCTCCGCCGGCAAACACCAAGCGATAGACACCGCCTTCGCGCTTGACCTCCACTTCTAAGCGAGTGGATAGGGCATTGGTGACCGAAACCCCCACACCATGCAAGCCCCCAGAGAAGGCATACGCACCGCCATCTTTTTTATTAAATTTGCCGCCAGCGTGCAGGCGAGTAAATACCAATTCCACCACCGGAATCTGTTCTTCTGGATGTAAACCAACGGGAATACCGCGCCCGTCGTCCTCGACGGATAACGAGCCATCGAGGTGCAACATCACGGTCATTCGTTTAGCAAAACCACCCAGCGCCTCATCCGCCGCGTTATCAATCACTTCTTGACAGATATGGGTTGGATCTGTGGTGCGGGTATACATGCCGGGGCGTTCTTTGACCGGTTCTAGTCCTTTTAACACCCGTACCGAAGATTCATCATATTGTGCAGCTGCCATAAACCTACTTTCTTGCCAGAAAATGCAAAAGGCCAGTCTATCCAGACTGACCTATCACGAGGGGGTTCACTTGCCTTGTTCACATCCTCAACAGCGGCAGGTCTTTTTCATTGTTCAGGATGAGGGAGATCGCCAACGATTGACGAAGCATAGCGCGGTTCAAGACCTTTTAAGAGCCGTGACAGTTCGGTCAACGCCATTTCATACACCCCGCGCTTAAACTCAATCACTGAATCGAGAGGCGCCCAATATTGGTTCCAACGCCACGCATCAAATTCGGGGTGGTGTGTTGCGCGCAAACAAACATCCGAATCGCGTCCGACCAGACGCAATAAAAACCAAATTTGTTTTTGACCGCGATAACTGCCGCGCCACTCACGGCGCACCCAATGTGTCGGCACATCGTAGCGTAACCAATCTCGTGTCCGGCCCAAAATCTTGACATGGTGTGGACTTAAACCCACTTCTTCCATCAATTCGCGATACATCGCCGCCTCGGGGCTTTCTCCTGGCTTAATGCCTCCTTGAGGAAATTGCCAAGAATGTTCGCGCACGCGTTTGCCCCAAAAAACCTGATTTTTGGCGTTACATAAGATGATACCGACGTTGGGGCGGTAGCCGTCCCTATCCAGCATGTGTGAACCTTGCAAGCGAAAATATTTGCGGCCGATTGTTTCATACTTCGGCACATGGTGCAAAAGCCGTGGCACAATGGAGGACTTATTGCGCTATCGTCATGATGACATATTGCTTTTATTCTCAAAGAATTATCAGTTGATTGCTTATGACAAAGAAACCCTTAATCGCGTTTGCCTTGGCACTGTGTAGCACTTACAGCTGGGCCGAGATCACGCTTGAACTCACCACCAGCCCACAAGGGGCACACATCATCGCTCATAACAGCGGTGCCGGTTTTGCTCGGGTGCAACTCGAACCCGTCACGGGCGGCCCAGCACAGCCGATTGTTGAAGTGGTACCACCACAGGGCAAAACCGAGCTGGTGTTGATTAAAAATGCGGCGCTATCGGCCTCGATGTTGAAATGGCACGAGGCGATCGGTGATTTTACCGCCCAACATCACCCCGAAGCGCGCTATCTGCGCCCACTCGATCGCGATCCGGTGTGGAATAGCGCGGCAGGGTATGAGTTTGCAACGTTAAAAGACATTCCAGCGCGGGTTGCCCGTGATGGCCGTGTGGTTGAAGTCAAAGCCACGCCATTTGGTGAGTGGATTATCACCTTAGAACATGATGATCGCACCCTCGGCCGCTATCAACCGCTGAATATGGACGAACCACCCGAAGCAGGCCATGCCTTTAAAGCAGGGACGGTATTAGGCCGCACCGCACGGACACAATTTACCTTCGCTGCACTACAAGCCACTCGTGATCTCAGCAGTGAAAACAGTGCCTTTAAAGCCTTACAAGTGCAATGGCGAGCGCCGCTGGCTGCCGAGGGTGGCCCAGCCAGTCAAGAAGCCGCCACCGAATTGGCGGAAAAAGCTGCTGTTGCCACCGGCGAAGTCAGCGCCGTAGGCAATCAAGCCACCACGCCGCCGCCACCAGCCGATGCCGTCGCCAGCAGCAATAGCAGCAGCCGTCCCGAAGTCCGTAACGAGGCCAGTGCCAGCCGCTGGAAAGAGCTATTGGCTTTAGTCGGTGGTCTGGTCTTTATTATCGGCTTGTTGGGAGGTTGGACATGGTGGAGTGGTCGAAAAAACGCCCGAGCACCGATTGCCGGCGGTCATTTTGAACCCGGCGAATTAGGCCGCCGTCCCCCACCTACACCGCCTCACGGTCATGGCAATAATGCTGGCGGTGATCCATACAAACAGATTGTGCGTCATTTCAAGGGCGATGAAGCAAAAGTAGAAAGTATGATTGAAAAAGAAATGCAACACGGTTTAAGCCGACCACAAGCCGTGCAAAAAGTCTTTGAACGCATCAAGCACTAATCGCGCACAGTAAGGAATTGACATGCCACAGTTACAGTTTGGCGCCATGATTATTGGCGATGAAATTTTGTCGGGAAAAAGACAAGATAAACACCTCACGGCCTTGATTCGGATTCTAGCGGCACGCGGTCTTAAGTTGGCATGGGCAGACTATATTGGCGATAACCCCGAGGCGATTACGGCTGCCATCACGCGCCATCGTCAGGCCGATACCGTGTTATTCAGCTTTGGCGGAATTGGCTCCACCCCAGACGACCATACACGGCAATGTGCGGCAGCAGCCCATCAACAACCGTTGGCGATTCACCCCGAAGGTAAAATTATTGTTGAGGGACGGTTTGGTGACGAAGCCTATCCACACCGGATTAACATGGTCAATATCCCCGCCCATGCCACGCTTATTCCCAATCCTGTCAATCAAATGCCGGGGTTTAGCGTAGGACAACATCACTTTGTCCCGGGATTTCCCAGCATGGCATGGCCGATGATTGAATGGGTATTGGATACGCAATATGCCGCACATTTTCCGACAGAAAAAGAAGTGGAATTTTTATTCCGTGTTTTACACAGTCGCGAAGGCGATATGATTGATGTGATGCAAGATTTTGTTGCGCGTTATCCCACGCTGGGGTTTTCTAGCTTGCCGAGTTTTGGCGATGCCGACACCCCACCGCACGTCGAGTTTGGTATCAGCGGCCCACCGCAACTGGCAGCGCTGGCGGCCAATGAACTGGCCAATACTTTCAAAGCCCAACAGCGACAGGTCGAAGCCATCCGACAACGCTAAAAAAAAAACGCCACAGCAAGCTGTGGCGCTTTTTTGATGGCTAGACTGAATTAAGCTTCAGCTACCACGGTCACGCTGATTTCGACGATCACGTCGTGATGCAGCGCGATTTCAACGTTGTATTCACCGATAGCCTTGAATGGGCCGTTTGGCAAACGCACGTCAGATTTCTTCACTTCCACGCCAGAAGCCGCAATAGCTTCAGCGATGTCAGCGTTGGTCACAGCACCGAACAGACGGCCATCAACACCGGCTTTCTGAGCGATGGTCACCACTGCGCCATTCAGCTTCTCAGCACGTGCTTGTGCGTCAGCCAAAATAGCAGCTTGTTTGGCTTCCAATTCAGCACGACGTGCTTCGAAAGCTTCTAAGTTAGCGGTGGTAGCGCGTTTTGCTTTACCTTGTGGGATCAAGAAGTTACGAGCGTAACCATCTTTAACTTTAACCACATCGCCCAGTTGACCCAAGTTGGCCACTTTTTCCAGCAGAATGATTTGCATAATTCTTCGCTCCTAATCTTAGTGCTGATCGGTGTAAGGCATCAGAGCCAAGAAACGAGCGCGCTTGATAGCGGTAGACAGCTGACGCTGATAGCGAGCTTTGGTGCCGGTGATACGGGCAGGAATAATCTTGCCGTTTTCAGCGATAAAATCTTTCAGCAGGTCAACTGCTTTGTAATCGACCTGTTTGATACCTTCAGCGGTAAAGCGGCAAAATTTGCGACGCTTGAACAATTGGCGAGCCATTGTTTTCACCTTCTAAAATTCAATTCGTTGTATCGAGTTCGATGTGCTGTACATGCAGCACCAGACGCGGATTACGGCGATTTTTTGCTGCTAGGAAGCCGTGGACAGTACAAGCGACTGGCACCGAGCAACGGACTAGTTTTTCTGCGATTTCCCCTGCGGCAATCATGTCGATTTGGCAGTTGACTTGTCGCGAAAAGCCCGCTTCAGATTGCACTGATTCATGCAGCAAAACACATTCGACTAAGGGAATCCCTGCAGGGGTGTAACGCAACGCAGGCATGTCCACTAATTGGCCGTAAATCCGAACCTGATTGTCAGAGATCAAGCCTGTGGTGCTTCTTCGGCAGCGGCAGCAGGTGCGCTAGCGTCGAGCAGGTTTTTCGCTTTTTCTTCTTTCATCATTGGGGAAGGCTCAGTCACGGCCTCGTCCATTTTGATGGTCAGATGACGCAGAACGGCATCGTTGAATTTGAAAGCGTGTTCGATTTCTTCCAATGTTTCTTTGTCGCACTCGATGTTCATCAGAACATAGTGAGCTTTGTGCAGCTTCTGGATTGGGTAAGCCAGTTGACGACGGCCCCAGTCTTCCAAACGGTGAATTTTGCCACCTTCGCGACCTAATACCATGCCTTTGTAACGCTCAACCATTGCAGGTACTTGTTCGCTTTGGTCCGGATGGACGATGAAAACGATTTCGTAATGACGCATGAGATCTCCTTTTGGATAACAGCCTTCCGCCATGCGTTTGCGGGAAGGCAAGGGTTGCGTAAAGGCGCGGACTATACGCGAAAAGCCAACATCAAACAAGAAAAAACACCAGCCACCTAAGCGTTTGCGAGTTCGATAAAATAATGAGCCAAAGTCTTTTGCAAATGATGCAGATGAATTGGCTTGGACAAATGGTCATTCATCCCCGCATCTAAACAACGCTGGCGGTCTTCGGCAAACGCATCTGCAGTGAGGGCAATAATCGGCAAAGGGACACAGTGATTGGCATGTTCCCAAGCACGAATATGGCGTGTGGCCTCTAGCCCGTCCATGTCTGGCATCTGCAAATCCATCAATACGGCATCAAACATTTCACCACGGGTGATGATGTCAACAGCCTGATGGCCATTTTCTGCCAGTGCCGTTTCAACCCCGAGCTTAGCCAACAACGCCAGCAACACCCGTTGGTTGATGGTGTTGTCTTCGACTACCAACACCCGACGGCGCTGACCAGTGTGCGAACGCATCACCGGTATATTCGCTTGTGTGAACGGTTGCTGTAGTTCAGTCACTGCGGCTCGTTCCACTGCAATGCGGAACCAAAAACGGCTGCCTTGTCCTGGGGTACTCTCGACACCGACATTGCCCCCCATCGCCCGCGCTAGGCTTTTCACAATCGACAGGCCTAGCCCAGTGCCACCAAATTGGCGGGTAGTGGAGTCATCCACTTGGCTAAAGGGTTTGAACAATACATTTTGTTTATCGAGTGGAATGCCAATGCCAGTATCTGTCACAGTAAATTCGAGACACAGCGTACCATCATCAGCCACCACCTCTTGCCCACGGAGAGAGACTTCACCCTCAAGGGTAAATTTAATGGCATTGTTAATCAGATTATTCAGCATCTGTCGTAACCGGTGTGGGTCGCTGCGGTAACACGCCGCCGCTGCGCCTTGCCATGTGGTCACAAGGTGCAAGCCTTTCGCCCGTGCACTTTCCACAAACAAGGCTTGGGTTTCATGTAATAGCTGTTTCGGGGCAAAGACCGTCATTTCTAGCGACAATTTGCCGGCTTCAACTTTGGAATAGTCGAGAATGTCATTGAGCAAGGCAAGCAGTGTTTCACCGGAGTTCAGAATGGTGCGGGCGTAGTCTTGTCGGTCGGCATCGCTGATGCCTTCCATCAATAACATCTGTGCCATGCCAAGAATGCCATTCATGGGCGTGCGGATTTCATGGCTCATGGTGGCAAGAAAACGGCTCTTCGCGACATTGGCCGCTTCCGCCGCTTGTTTTGCCTCAATCAGCGCCAGCTCATTGCGTTTATTTTGCGTAATATCACGAATCGACCCCACCATCCGCAACGGCCGCCCCTCGGCATCGCGTACCACCACCCGACCACGATCTTGCACCCACAACACACGGCCATCTGGCCATTGCACACGGTGTTCAGAAAAATAATCACAATCGGTTTCCAGCGCCTCTTTCACCGCTGCCATGACCCGTTGCCGATCCTCGGGATGGATGCGGTCAACAAAAAACGACACAGGATGAGAAGGTGGCACATCCTCTAAACCGAGAATCTGTCCCCAGCGTTCATTGTGATCAGCTCTATCATCTGGAATCGACCAATCCCACACCCCTTCGCCGGTTGCCGCCATCGCATAGGCCAAGCGTTCCTCACTGGCATGTAAACGGGCTTGGGTATCGACCAACTCAGTGATATCAGTCGCCACAATTAACACGTTCGGCTTGCCATCGCGGCCAGCAAAAGGGACTTTCACCGATTGGAAACGGTGCACGACACCGGTAATCGCATCACTGACATCTTCGCGGATAACCTGCGGCACCCCACCGGCAATAATCTCTTGCACATTGCGGCGGAAAAACGCCACTTGCTCTGTGTTGGGGTTAAAGTCGCCGTCATCTTTACCGACCATCGCCTCGGGTGTGGTGTGATAAAGACGGGCCACGGTGCGATTGGTGATAACAAACCGACCAGCGGCATCTTTGACAATCACCGCATGGGGCATCGCATCGATCACTCGCCGTAGCAGGTCTTCGCTTTCGGTCACCCGTTCTTGTTCGACTCGCCATCTTGCTGTCGCAATCTGTTCGCGTGTTCGTGCCCGTTCAAACCGCCATTGCACCGCCAAAATACCCACAGCAAGCAAAACATATAAACCTAACGTTAATAGCGCATTTTGCTGCCAAGCAGCTAAAAAATCTTCCTCAGCAAAGGCGACTTGGACAAAGAAAGGTGAGCGATCTAATACTTGAAAACTGCCAATACGGGGTAGGCCATCGGTGGTTGCCACATATTGCAGCCCGCCCCACCGTTCGCCAGCTTCAATCCGTTGACGAATCGGATTGTGGGAGGGGACAGGCTGGCCAAAGTCTTTTTCACTGTAGCGAGGGTAACGCGCAATCAAGGTAAAGT
>NZ_JBSQVP010000043.1:0-20634 GCF_055136605.1 Aquaspirillum sp.
CAACAACGCCATTGCCCAATACGAAGGCTATTACGCCAGCGTGTTCTACAGCTACTTCGCTGCCCTTGGCTTAGATATCCGCCTTGAAGACATCACCAATAAAGGCCGCATTGACATGGCGGTGTTGTTTAACCAACAAGTCTATTTGTTTGAATTCAAAGTCGTCGAAGCGACACCACAAGGCAAAGCCTTACAACAACTGCAAGACCGAGGCTATGCCGAGAAATACCGCAGCCGAGGTGAGCCGATTCACTTAATCGGGGTTGAGTTTAGCCGTGAACAGCGGAATGTGGTGGCTTGCGATTATCAGTTAGGTTGAGCAATGAATGTCTATTTAGTTTTGAAGCACATCCATCTCAGTTTTGTTGTCTTGAGTATTGGTTTAATGTGGTATCGGATGGGTTTGCGTTGGTTGCAACCTATCAAACTTCACCAGACGCGCTGGTTACGTTGGTTGCCTCATCTTATCGATACCTTGTTGTTATCCTCTGCTATCAGTTTGTGTTGGTTATCAAAACAATGGCCAGGGCAAAGTGCGTGGCTGACAGCGAAAGTGGTTGCTCTGCTGCTTTATATTGTGTTGTCGAGTTTGGCCTATAAGCGACTTCAGACAAAGTCGAGTCAACTGATTTGTTTTGTTCTGGCTCAAGGTGTTGTGCTCTATCTGATTGGTGTTGCTATTCACAAAACGCCATCAGCGTGGTTTTAAGCCCAAAAAAAGAACAACCCCCACCTATTGCTAGGCGGGGGTGTTTTCTGTCCATCCCACTTAATTCACCGGTTTAAACCGGCGTTGGGATTAGTGGAATTGCTCTTCTTCGGTCGAGCCGGTCAGCGCGGTCACGCTGGATTGGCCGCCTTGGATCACAGTGGTCACATCGTCGAAGTAACCTGTGCCGACTTCCTGTTGGTGCGACACGAAGGTGTAGCCACGATCGCGAGCGGCGAATTCTGGCTCTTGCACCTTCTCGACGTAGGCGGACATACCACGTTGTGCGTAGTCTTGTGCCAAGTCGAACATGTTGTACCACATGGAGTGAATACCAGCCAAAGTGATGAACTGATATTTGTAGCCCATTGCGCCCAGTTCGCGCTGGAATTTGGCGATGGTAGCATCGTCCAAGTTTTTCTTCCAGTTGAAGGAAGGCGAGCAGTTGTAAGCCAACAGTTTGCCTGGGAATTTAGCGTGGATTGCTTCTGCGAATTGACGCGCAAATTCCAGATCTGGGGTACCTGTTTCACACCAGATGAGGTCGGCGTAAGGTGCATAAGCCAAGCCACGGGAAATGGCTTGTTCCAGACCTTTTTTGGTTTTGTAGAAGCCTTCGGCGGTGCGCTCACCGGTCACGAATGGTTTGTCGTTTTCGTCGTAGTCAGAGGTCAGCAAGTCAGCGGCTTCAGCATCGGTACGAGCCAAGATCAGGGTTGGAACACCCAACACGTCGGAAGCCAGACGAGCAGCGATCAGTTTTTGCACAGCTTCTTGTGTTGGCACCAACACTTTACCGCCCATGTGACCACATTTTTTCACCGAAGCCAATTGGTCTTCGAAGTGAACGCCAGCAGCACCGGCTTTGATCATGGACTTCATCAATTCGTAGGCATTCAACACGCCACCGAAACCGGCTTCAGCATCAGCAACGATAGGTGCGAAGTAGTCGATGTAACCTTCTTGACCTGCATCAACGCCTTTGGAGTGTTGAATTTCGTCTGCACGTTTGAAGGTGTTGTTGATACGCTCAACCACTGCAGGCACCGAGTTCACTGGGTACAGCGATTGGTCTGGGTACATCGACATGTAGCTGTTGTTATCAGCAGCAACTTGCCAGCCGGACAGGTAAATGGCTTTGATGCCAGCTTTCACTTGTTGCATGGCCTGACCACCGGTCAATGCGCCTAAGCAGTTGATGAAAGGTTCGTTGTGTACCAGGTTCCACAGTTTTTCAGCTCCGCGACGAGCCAAAGTGTATTCCACTGGGAAGGAGCCGCGCAGGCGCTCCACGTCAGCAGCAGTGTAGCCACGCTTAATACCGGCCCAGCGTGGGTTCTCGGCCCAATCTTTTTCAATAGCGGCGATACGTTGTTCGCGAGTTGTCATGTGTAAAACCTCAGGTGTAGAAAAAATAATGTTGCTAAAGCGAGCCTAAGCCCTAACGTGTGCCTCTTGCACTAAACAAGAGCGCAACACAGGGTTGGATTACCCCTGTGTAAGCCAGACTCTGATAGTGAGTCTGGCCTTTACCTCAGCGCAGCAGACGATGTGATTCGTTGCTGTGCAGACCGATTTAACGGCATTGCGGAGAGGATTAGAGCATAAAAAAAAACGTCTGTGTGCACCGCACAACAAAAAAATGCTGAGTTTTTTTTGGGGTGTTCAATAGTGAAAAATGCAAAATAAAAACTGTCATTTTGCACACCTGCTAGCTTGTTTTTCCGAACTTCTACGGTTAAAAACGAAAAACCAGCCTGTCTTCCACAATTTATCCAGCCAGATTTTTTTAAACCTTATGTCATAGGCTCTTGAAAACCCCTACTGTTGCCACGACTATCGCCGCCACATCGATATCATCGAACCCTCTTACTCATTAAGGTATGTTATGACTCAAGCAGAACAACCCGATCCAATTCCTGTTGCTAATGATGAAGTGTCCGCTGCGACTGGTGAGACTTTGAGTTTTAATCAGCCAAACTATGATCAAGCGCAACAGATTGCCGAACTAGAAGCCAAAATTGCCGAGCTAAACGATCAGTTTTTGCGGGCGCGGGCCGAGATGGAAAACGTGCGCCGCCGCGCTGCTGAGGATGTGCAAGCGGCCAATAAATATGCGATTAGCCGTTTCGCCAGTGAACTATTGGCGGTGCATGACAGCTTAGAGATGGCTTTATCCGACACGTCCGGTCAGTTTGACACCCTGAAGGTCGGGGTCGATATGACCTTGAAACAGCTCAACAGTGCATTCGAAAAGGTGAATTTAGTCGCCATTCATCCATTGGGTGAAAAACTGGATCCTCACCAACATCAAGCGATCAGCATGATTGAACATGAAGCAGAACCGAATACGGTGGTGCATGTGATGCAAAAAGGGTATCGCTTGGTTGATCGTGTTTTACGTCCCGCTATGGTGGTGGTCTCCAAAGGGCGTGCTTAAGCCTGTATTAAGTTTCTCTTGAAACGGCAACACTCATCCCTATTTAGCAGAACAAGCATTAACACTCACATATCGGCAGCGATTTGTTTCGATCGGTGCCGTAAAAACAAAGTAAGGACAAAAAAATTATGGCAAAAATTATCGGTATTGACCTCGGTACAACGAACTCTTGTGTGGCAGTGATTGAAAACAGTCAGCCAAAAGTGATTGAGAACGCCGAAGGCGCACGTACAACCCCTTCCATTATTGCTTATATGGAAGATGGCGAGATTTTGGTGGGTGCACCGGCAAAACGCCAAGCCGTGACCAACCCAAAAAATACTTTGTATGCGGTGAAGCGTCTGATTGGTCGTAAGTTTGAAGAAAAAGAAGTCCAAAAAGACATCGATCTGATGCCTTTCAGCATTGTGAAAGCTGACAACGGTGATGCTTGGGTCTCGGTGCGCGATAAGAAAATGGCTCCGCCACAAATCAGCGCCGAAGTGCTGCGTAAAATGAAGAAAACCGCAGAAGACTATCTGGGCGAAGAAGTGACCGAAGCCGTGATCACGGTGCCGGCGTACTTTAATGACAGCCAACGTCAAGCCACCAAAGATGCTGGCCGTATCGCTGGTTTGGAAGTGAAGCGGATTATCAACGAACCCACTGCCGCCGCTTTGGCCTTTGGCATGGATAAATCCGAAAAAGGCGACCGCAAAATTGCCGTGTATGACTTGGGCGGTGGTACTTTTGACGTGTCGATTATCGAAATTGCTGATGTCGATGGCGAAAAACAATTTGAAGTGTTGGCAACCAATGGTGACACCTTCTTGGGTGGTGAAGATTTCGACCAACGCTTGATGGATTACATCGTTGATGAATTCAAAAAAGAAGCAGGTGTGGATCTGAAAAACGATGTGATGGCCTTGCAACGTTTGAAAGAAGCCGCAGAAAAAGCCAAGATTGAGTTGTCTTCGGCCCAACAAACCGAAATCAACTTGCCCTATATCACGATGGATGCAACTGGCCCTAAACATTTGGCGATGAAAATTACCCGCGCCAAATTCGAAACGCTGGTGGAAGACCTGATCACTCGTTCGATGGAGCCATGTAAAATCGCCATTAAGGATGCCGGTTTGTCGGTATCGGATATTGACGATGTGATTTTGGTTGGTGGTCAAAGCCGGATGCCAAAAGTCCAAGAAGCGGTTGAAGCTTTCTTTGGCAAAGCCCCACGTAAAGACGTCAACCCTGATGAAGCGGTTGCCGTGGGTGCAGCGATTCAAGGTTCGGTGTTGTCTGGTGATCGTACCGACGTGCTGTTGTTGGACGTGACCCCACTGTCGTTAGGGATTGAAACCTTGGGCGGTGTGATGACCAAGTTGATTCAAAAGAACACCACCATCCCCACTAAAGCATCGCAAGTATTCTCGACTGCCGATGACAACCAAAACGCAGTGACTATCCATGTGTTGCAAGGTGAGCGTGAGCGTGCAGCCGCCAACAAATCATTGGGTCAGTTTAATCTGTCGGACATTCCACCTGCACCACGTGGCATGCCACAAATTGAAGTGACGTTTGATATTGATGCGAACGGTATTTTGCATGTCTCGGCCAAAGATAAAGCGACTGGCAAAGAAAACAAAATCACCATTCAAGCCAGCTCTGGTTTGTCGGAAGACGAAATCCAACGCATGGTGAAAGATGCCGAGCTGAATGCGGAAGAAGATAAAAAACTGGCCGAATTGGTTCAAGCCAAGAACCAAGCAGAAGGTTTAATCCACTCGGTGAAAAAATCTTTGACTGATTACGGCGATAAGATTGGTGCCGATGAAAAAGCCAAAATCGAAAGCGCAATCAAAGAAGCTGAAGAAGCCGTCAAGAGCGATGACAAAGCACAAATTGACGCCAAATCCGAGGCGTTGATGACTGCGAGCCAAAAACTGGGCGAAATCATGTATGCTCAGGCGCAAGCTGAAGCCGGTGCGGCTCAGCCCGAAGGTGGCGCGAAGGCTGATAAAAAAGAAGATGGCAATGTTGTTGATGCCGAATTTGAAGAAGTGAAAAAAGACAAGTAAGACGCGTCATCGGGAGGGAACGGTTTGTCGGATGACGGGCCGTTCCTTCCTTTTTCTTGAACTCTTTCGCGTCCCACACCCCCTATGAGCAAACGAGACTTTTACGACATCCTTGGTATCAACCGTGATGCCGCTGATGATGAAATTAAAAAAGCCTATCGCAAACTGGCGATGAAATACCATCCGGACCGCAATCCGGACAGTAAAGAAGCAGAAGAGAAATTTAAAGAAGTCAAAGAGGCTTATGAAATTCTCTCTGACAGTCAAAAGCGTGCCGCTTATGATCAGTATGGCCATGCTGGGGTTGACCCACAAGCCGGTGGCTTTGGTGGCGGTGGCGGCGCAGGGTTTGGTGGCTTTGGTGATGCCTTTGCTGATATCTTTGGTGATATCTTTGGCGGAGGCGGGCGCAGCGGCGGTGGACGCAGTAATGTCTATCGTGGTGCAGACCTGCGTTACAACATGGAAATTTCGCTGGAAGAAGCAGCCAAAGGCTGTGAAAAACAGATTCGGATTCCGGCTGTCGAAACATGCGACATCTGCAACGGCAGTGGGGCTAAACCGGGGACACAGGCACAAACCTGTTCCACCTGCGGTGGTCACGGCCAAGTGCGGATGCAGCAGGGCTTTTTCTCGATCCAGCAAACTTGCCCAACGTGTCATGGTACCGGCAAGGTGATTCCTGAGCCTTGTTCAGCGTGTCATGGTTCTGGCCGCGTGAAAAAACACAAAACCTTGAACGTCAAAATTCCGGCAGGGATTGATGAAGGTGATCGCATTCGCTTAGCGGGTGAAGGTGAACCGGGGGTCAATGGTGGGCCTCACGGCGATCTTTACGTGGTGGCGCACATCAAACCACATGCGGTTTTCCAGCGTGAAGGACAAGATTTGCATTGTGAGATGCCAATCAGCTTTTCCACAGCAGCGTTGGGTGGCGAAATTGAAATCCCAACCCTCGATGGTGCTGCCAAGCTCAAAATCCCGCCAGAAACACAATCGGCACAGGTGTTCCGCTTGCGCGGCAAAGGGATCAAAGCGGTTCGTGGCACAACCTATGGTGATTTAATGTGCCATGTGGTAGTAGAAACCCCCGTTAAATTAACCGAGCGGCAAAAAGAGCTATTGCGTGAATTTGAAGCGATTAGCCAAGGCGATAGTGCGAAACACAATCCGCGTGCCAAGTCATTTATGGATAAATTGCGTGAATTCTTTGAGTAATTAAACGCAATATTCAGGCAACAAAAAACCCCGTGATAAGCGGGGTTTTTTGTGACTAGCTAATGAAATTATTCATCCATCTGGCTTTGCAGATAGTTTTGTAAGCCGATCTTATCGATCAGTTCTAACTGTGTTTCCAGCCAATCGAGATGTTCTTCTTCGCTTTCGAGAATGTCTTCTAATAAGTCACGCGTGACATAGTCTTTGACATGCTCGCAGTGGGCGATGGCTTCGCGCAGTAATGGAATAGCTTCATTCTCGAGTTTGAGATCACAGGCCAGCATTTCTGCAGTATTCTCACCGATATACAACTTGCCCAAGTCTTGCAAGTTAGGCAGGCCTTCGAGAAACAAAATACGTTCGATAATTTTATCGGCATGTTTCATTTCATCGATGGATTCATGATATTCATGCTCGTTCAGTTTTTTTAAGCCCCAGTTTTTATACATACGGGCATGTAAGAAATACTGATTGATGGCTGTCAGTTCGTTTTTCAGAATCTGATTTAAGAACTTAAGTACTTTTTTATCGCCTTGCATCACACGACCTCCTAACAGGGATTCACCTGTTAAGGTTATTCGTTATTGCAGGCAAAAGCTAGGCTTACGCTAAAATTTTCCGTTTATGTCGGAATGAGAGGCAAGTTGAGAAATAACCACTAAAACGAGGATTAGGCCGCGACAGGCAAGGCTTTGGCTGTGTTGTGTTGGTTGGCCAGTGTGTCTTGCAAAATTTCATGAGCACAGCGCGCACAGGCACCGCATTCTGAAGCAACCCCAAGGCACCGGTTGAGATCGCGCAGGCGTGTGGCGTGGCCTTCGGTAACGGCAGCACGGATTTGATGATCTGTAACACCATGACACAAACAAACATACATGATGCGGCCCTCAAAAATTAGAGATGAGAAACAATATCAACTGCATTGTGGTTTATTTGAGAATCGATGTCAATTACTGTGATGACACATTGTGTGTGCTGGCTGCCAGTGCGCGACGAGGTTGGGCGTATAATCATATTTTTGCGGTGAGTTGAGACGGGGGATCAACATGACACAATGGAAACCAAATGCCACAGTGGCAGCGATTGTTGAACGCGATGGACGTTTTTTATTGGTTGAGGAACATACCAAACAGGGGATTCGCTTTAACCAACCTGCCGGTCATTGGGAATATGGCGAGAGCTTGCAACAAGCGGTGATTCGCGAAACACAAGAAGAAACAGGCTGGTTGGTTGAGCCCTACGCGCTATTGGGCATCTATACCGCTCCAGCAGCAGAACAATGTACCTATCTGCGTTTTGCGTTTTTATGTCGCCCTATCACCGAAACGGTGAATGCCACCTTGGATGACGGCATTATTGCGGCTCACTGGCTGACCCTAGAACAAATTCGTGCCTGCCAATCACAACACCGCAGTCATATTGTGTTGCAGTGTGTTGAAGATGCGCTTGCTGGCAAACATTATCCCTTGTCTTTGATTCAAGAATTTCCTCCATGTTAACTTCGAATAAAAAACGTATTGTTGTTGGATTATCCGGTGGTGTGGATTCCTCGGTGACTGCCCATTTGCTAAAACAGCAAGGCCATGAAGTGGTCGGTGTGTTTATGCAAAATTGGGAGGATGATAACGACGATGAATATTGCTCGATTAAGCAAGATGCCCTCGACGCGATGAGTGTGGCCGATCGGCTGGGTATTGATATTGAGATTGTCAATTTTGCACACGAGTATAAAGAGCGCGTATTTTCGTATTTTCTACAAGAATATCGTGCAGGCCGGACACCTAACCCCGATGTATTATGTAATGCCGAGATTAAATTTAAGGCATTTCTTGATTATGCATTGACACTGGGGGCGGAGTGTATTGCCACTGGACACTATGCGCGAAAATTGGAACAAGACGGCAAGCATTACCTATTAAAAGGGGTGGATGCCAGCAAAGACCAAAGCTACTTTTTATATCGTCTCAACCAATATCAATTATCGCGAGCCTTATTTCCTTTGGGCGAACTGCATAAAACAGCGGTCAGACAGATTGCTGAAGAAATTGGTTTACACAATGCAGCAAAAAAAGATTCGACCGGAATTTGTTTTATCGGCGAACGGCCTTTCCGTCAGTTTTTACAGAATTATTTGCCCACTGAACCCGGCGAAATGGTGACAGAAACCGGACGTGTTGTGGGGCAACACCTTGGATTGATGTATTACACCTTGGGTCAACGTAAGGGCTTAGGTATTGGTGGTGAGGGTTTGCCGTGGTTTGTTGCGGCAAAAGATATTCCGAATAATCGTCTGATTGTGGTGCAAGGCCATGACCACCCGCTGTTGCTGAAAGCAGATTTACACGCAGAACAACTGTCATGGACGTTAGATCAGCCGCCTACGGCTGGCCATTATGCTGCTAAAAACCGGTATCGGATGGCCGATGCGGAATGTGACATCCAAACCGTGGTGAATGGCCGATTAACCGTTCATTTCCCACAAAAACAGTGGGCCATTACCCCGGGGCAGTCTGTGGTGTTATACGATGGTGATATCTGTCTTGGTGGTGGGATTATTCACAGTTAAGGCATCTTGTGTGGCCTCATCTTGTGAGATGAGGTCTTCGGTGTACTTCTTCGATGAGAAAACTTTACTGGTGGGATAAACATCCCACACGGTAGCTGCTGCACAAAAAAATCTGCTACGATGACTGTCCTTTTATGACTTGGAGGTTTGCCGAGCTTGGCTCGAATTCCTATGGACAGTTCTAGTTTGTGTGATCGTTCACTTTCCTTGCCGCTGGTTGTTTCCTTTTTTCCCTCATGCTTTCCGCTGTTTGTCTATTCTGTTGCTGTTGATGGAGGCACAGAATGGAAATCTTAATTTTGCTCGGTTTGATCGTACTCAATGGCGTGTTTGCCATGTCAGAAATTGCTTTGGTCACCGCGCGCAAAGCGCGTCTGAGCAAATTAGCCGAAGAAGGCAATGGTTCGGCGCGTATTGCCTTAACCCTCGGTGAAGACCCCACCAAATTTCTCTCAACAGTCCAAATTGGTATTACATCGATTGGTGTATTGAACGGTATTTTCGGTGAAGCGATCTTAGCTGCACCATTAGCCCAATCGTTACAGTTGCTTGGTGTGGAAGCGGCCCTTGCCTCGTTTAGTGCAACCGCCATTGTGGTGGTATTGGTGACTTATATCTCGATTGTGGTGGGTGAATTAGTCCCCAAACGATTAGGGCAGATGAGTCCAGAGGCTATTGCCTGCCTTGTTGCACGTCCGATGCAATGGTTAGCGATGTTGACCCGCCCATTTGTGATGTTATTGAGTCTTTCAACCCATTCTTTGTTGAAGTTGCTCGGTGTGAAACAGAACACCCAAAGTAGCGTCACCGAAGAAGAAATTCAGGCGATCTTGGCAGAGGGTTCAGAAGCTGGCGTGATTGAAGAAAACCAACGCGATTTATTACGCAATGTGTTCCGGTTGGAAGAGCGTCAACTTGGCTCGCTGATGATTCCTCGTTCTGAAGTGGTATTTATTGACACCACGCTGTCGTCAGAGGAAAACTTGCAACGGATGGTCGATTCTAAACATTCTCGGTTCCCCGTGTGTCAAGGCAGTTTGGATCAAGCCGTTGGGGTATTACATGCCAAACAAGCGTTGGCACAGATTACCCGTGGCGAGCAACCAAATTATTCCGCAGACTTAATGCCATGTGTCTATGTCCCAGAAACGTTGACTGGTATGGAGCTATTAGACCAATTCCGTGCCAACAATATGCAGATGGTGTTTGTGATTGATGAATATGGCGAAGTTGAAGGGATTGTGACGCTGCAAGATGTGTTAGAAGCGGTGACGGGTGAGTTCACGCCACAAAATGGTGAAGATGCATGGGCGGTGAAACGTGAGGATGGCTCGTGGCTGTTAGATGGCACCATTCCGATTTTGGAATTAAAAGACTGTCTTGCCCTCAAATTGGTACCAGAAGAAGATAAAGGCCGTTATCACACTCTCAGTGGCATGGTGATGTTGTTGTTAGGGCGAGTGCCAAAAACCAGCGATTACACGGAATGGCATGGCTGGCGTTTTGAGGTGGTTGATATGGATGGTAAGCGTATTGATAAGGTGTTGGCTTCGCCTTTGCCTCCATTGGAAATCGCACCGCAGCCACCAGAGACATAATCTCAACACAGCAAACATAAAAAAAGGGCACATCGTAAGATGCGCCCTTTTTTCTGTTGCAACGGCAGAAATTAAGCTTGAGTGCCCAATTCTTTGGCCAGATACAACCATGTTTCAACCACGGTGTCAGGGTTCAGCGACACAGTTTCGATGCCTTCTTCAACCAACCACTTGGCAAAGTCAGGATGATCGGATGGGCCTTGGCCACAAATACCGACATACTTATTCAAGCGGCGGCAAGTCGAAATTGCCATGTGCAACATCGCTTTAACAGCGGGGTCACGCTCATCGAATGTCGGGGCGATAGGGCCACCGGAATCACGGTCCACACCCAAGGTCAGTTGGGTCATATCGTTGGAACCGATGGAGAAGCCATCGAAGTATTCGAGGAACTGTTCTGCTAACACGGCGTTGGTTGGCAATTCGCACATCATGATCAAACGCAGATCATTTTTGCCGCGCTCTAAGCCAAACTCTTTCAGAATATCGACAACTTTGGCCGCTTCGGTCAGTGTCCGCACGAATGGAATCATCACTTCCACGTTGGTCAGACCCATGATGTCGCGCACTTTACGGATGGCACGGCATTCCAGCTCAAAGCAATCGCGGAATTCTGGTGCAATGTAGCGAGCCGCACCACGGAAACCAATCATTGGGTTTTCTTCGTGTGGTTCGTACAAGCTGCCGCCGATCAAGTTGGCGTATTCGTTCGACTTGAAATCGGACAAACGCACAATCACTTTTTTCGGCCAGAAAGCGGCAGCCAGCGTGGCAACCCCTTCCGCAATTTTGTCGACATAGAAATCAACTGGGCTGGCATAGCCGGCGATGCGGTCGGTGATGGTGGCTTGTAATTCAGGATCTAAACGATCGAATTCGAGCAAGGCTTTCGGGTGAATACCGATTTGACGGTTAATCACAAACTCCATCCGAGCCAAGCCAACGCCTTCGTTTGGCAACTGGGCGAAGTCAAACGCCAATTCAGGGTTACCGACGTTCATCATCAATTTAACAGGGGCTTCTGGCATTTTATCCAGCGCTAGATCAATGATTTCGATGTCGAGTAAACCGTCGTAAATATGACCTGCATCACCTTCGGCACAAGACACGGTGACCTGCATGCCATCTTTCAGCATTTCTGTTGCATTACCGCAACCAACAACCGCTGGAATGCCTAATTCACGCGCAATAATCGCAGCGTGACAGGTACGACCCCCTCGGTTGGTGACGATGGCGGCTGCACGTTTCATCACCGGCTCCCAATCGGGGTCGGTCATGTCGGTGACTAACACATCGCCTGGTTTGACACGATCCATCTCGCTGGCATCTTGAATCAAACGCACCACGCCTTGGCCAATTTTTTGACCAATAGCACGGCCTTCAACCAGCAAAGGCGATTTGTTTTTCAAGCGATAGCGGCGCAGGGTATCAACACGCGATTCTTGCGATTTGACGGTTTCTGGACGGGCTTGCAGGATGTAGAGCTTGCCATCCACCCCATCTTTACCCCACTCGATGTCCATTGGACGCTCGTAGTGTTTTTCGATAATCAGGGCAAAGCGTGCTAATTCTTCCACGTCGGCATCCGACAGCGAGAATTGGCGGCGCAATGCTGGCTCAACGTCCAATGTGCGTACCGAACGACCAGCTTCGCGGTTCTCGGTAAACTCCATTTTGATCAGCTTCGAACCCATGTTCTTACGCAAAATAGCAGGACGGCCTGCTTGTAGCGTTGGTTTGTGAACATAGAATTCATCAGGGTTGACAGCACCTTGCACCACGGTTTCGCCCAAGCCATACGAGGCTGTCACGAACACCACATCGTCAAAGCCCGACTCGGTATCGATGGTGAACATCACGCCAGCGGCACCGCAGTCGGAACGCACCATGCGCTGAATACCGGCGGATAAGGCGACCACGTCGTGAGCAAAGCCCTTGTGGACGCGATACGAGATAGCGCGGTCGTTATAGAGCGAAGCAAAGACATGTTTGATGGCACCCATCACATTGTCAAAGCCGCGAATGTTCAGGAAAGTTTCCTGTTGACCTGCAAACGAAGCGTCAGGTAAATCTTCGGCTGTGGCGGACGAACGCACCGCAACCGAAATTTCTGCGCCAGAATCCGCTACCATTTGCTCGTAAGCAGTGCGGATTTCGTTTTCCAGCTGAGCGGGGAAAGGCGTATCAACAATCAGTTGACGGATTTCTTTACCAACGCGGGCCAGTTCCACGACATCTTCGACGTCGAGCTTGGCAAGCATCTCGTTGATACGATCCGACAAACCGTTGTGAGCCAGAAAATCGCGATACGCTTGGGCGGTTGTCGCAAAACCACCGGGGACACGCACACCGGAACTGGCAAGTTGGCTAATCATTTCGCCAAGCGATGCATTTTTACCACCAACGTGTTCCACGTCGGTCATACGTAGCTTGTCGAACCAGACAACGTAATTCTCTGCCATTATCAAGCTTCCTGTTTTGGAGGGGGATGACGATGAGGGGGACTAAGAAAGGCCGCATTCTAGCCGAAACCGCAGCTAAAACGTAACATTTTGCAGTGCACAAAATGGAAGAAAAGCCAAAATTTTTAGCTTTTCACCTGTATCTTGCTCACTTTTTGTTAGGAAAGCACCCGTATGCCACACCGCCGCTCTGCTTTTTTTATCTCAGATCGCACTGGAATTACCGCCGAATCGCTGGGTCATACCCTACTGACTCAGTTTGATACCTTGGAGTTTAAACGTGAAACTTTACCTTTTATCGACACCGTCGAGAAAGCCGAGGAAACGGCTCGGCTGATTCGAGATCGGGCAGAATATGATCATCACAAACCCTTGGTATTTCTCAGTATTGTTGACCGTGCGGTACAACATGCTTTGCTGAGTATCAAAGATCATGCGGTGGTGGTGGATTTCTTTGAAACTTTTATTGGGGCGATTGAGCAAGAATTGGGTATGACCGCTTCGCGGCAAGTGGGTAAATCTCATGGCATTGGTAATGACGAAAAATACGGCCACCGCATTGATGCGGTAAATTTCTCGCTCAACCACGATGATGGGGTAAAGCCGCGTGATTTGGATGAGGCGGATGTGATTTTGGTTGGGGTGTCGCGCTCGGGAAAAACGCCGACCTGCTTATACCTTGCTTTGCAATACGGCATTAAAGCAGCTAACTACCCTCTCACGCCTGATGATTTTGGGGCACCGACTTTGCCAAAACTCTTGTTGCCCTATCGCAGTAAATTGTTTGGCTTGACCATTCAACCGGATCGTTTGGTACAAATTCGCAGCGAACGGCGGCCAAATAGTCATTATGCCTCGTTAGACAATTGCCGTTTTGAAGTGGCTGAAGCAGAGGCGATGTTCCGCCATCACCGCATTCCGTATATCACCACTACCAGCAAATCGATTGAGGAAATCGCCACCACCATCATGCACCAAACCCATCTCAAACGTCGCTTTTAAAATTGGCTATTTTTCTTGTGGCAGAGCACCGAAACAGGGTGGCTCTGCTATGATCAGTTTTGATAATTTTTCATTCTTTCTTCGTGCTAACCCTTATGTCAGATATTCTTCAAACCATTCTGCAAACGAAACATCAAGAAGTCGCTAAAGCCCGTGCTGGATTGCCTTTAGCCGAAATTCGCGCCCAAGCCGAAGAGCGGCACGATGTGCGTGATTTTGTGGCAGCGATTCGTGCTAAGCACGCTGCACAACAGCCGGCAGTGATTGCAGAAATTAAAAAAGCCAGCCCTTCAAAAGGGGTGATTCGTGCTGATTTCGACCCTGTGGCGATTGCACAAAGTTATGCCCAATATGGTGCGGCGTGTCTGTCGGTGTTGACCGATGAGCAATATTTTCAAGGGCAAGCTGCTTATCTACAGGCGGCACGGGCGGCATGCAACTTACCGGTGTTGCGAAAAGATTTTATGGTCGATCCCTATCAAATTTTTGAAGCACGGGCGATGGGGGCCGATTGCATTTTGTTGATTGTGTCGGCTTTAGACGATGCTCAGTTGCAAGATTTTGAAGCGCAAGCCATTGCCTTGGGGATGTCGGTGTTGGTCGAAGTCCATGATGCAGCAGAACTGGAACGCGCTCAGCGTTTACAAACGCCGCTGATTGGGGTCAACAACCGTAATCTCCGCACATTTGAAGTCAGTATTCAACACACCCTTGATTTGCTGCCAGATTATCAGCCTCAGCGGATTGTGGTCACAGAAAGTGGTATTCGGACGCCGACGGAAGTGGCACAGCTACGGCAACAAAAGGTAGAGACTTTCTTGGTGGGTGAGGCATTTATGCGAGAAAACGACCCGGGAATGGCATTAGAACGCTTATTTTCTGCGTCAGTGAGCTAGCATAAATATCAGCAATGCGCGCAAAATAACACAGCGATACCTAAAAAAAGTAGGCTGTGTTGACTTTGCCTCGGCTAAGCCAAACACATGTTGCCTTGCTCGACCTTCCATTCCACTAGAGGATTTGTGATGTTAAAGAAATCTGTTCTTGGCTTAGTGATCAGTTCACTGTTGTTAAGTGCGTGTGCAACCGATCAATATGGCCGTCCACGCGATATGAACAACACCGAAAAAGGCGCCATCATGGGCACTTTGGGTGGTGCTGTGGCTGGTGCGTTAATCAACCATAAAAATCGGGGTAAAGGTGCGTTAATTGGTGCGATTGGCGGCGGATTGGCCGGTACTGCCATTGGTGCGTACATGGATAACCAAGCCAAAGACTTCACCCGCAGTTTGACGTCTGAGATTCAATCAGGCGCTATCACCGTGGTCAAAAACGCCGATCATTCAATCGTGGTGACCATGACGGATAGCACTGCTTTTGATGTGAATTCGTATGCGATTAAAGGCGGTTTTTATCCAACGATGAATAAGATTGCCGATATTGTGAACAAGTACGGCAAAACAACGCTGACCATTACGGGTCATACCGATAGCAGTGGCAGCGATCGAATCAACCAACCGTTGTCACAAAATCGGGCAAAAGCGGTCAATGACTACCTCGAAGGGCGCAATGTTGCCCAACAGCGGTTGTCGTACTACGGTTTAGGCGCAAAACAACCCCGTGCGTCAAATGCTACCGAGGCAGGTAAACGCCTCAATCGTCGAGTGGAAATCCTGATCCAAGCCGTTCAAGCCTAAGCATCTGCTGTGGTTTTTCTTGAAAGCTTGCTATGCCGCGCTTGCCTACCAACACTCCGCTAAAGTCGGAACAATTTTCCATCCAGTCTTGGCGTGCCATGCAACGCCGCTGGCGGGTCTATCCGCTATTGGGGGCGGGGTTGGTGGCAGGGGTGGTGTTGGTGATGAGTTTATTGATTGAGCGTTCGGAAGAACAACGCGAAATCGATCGCCTACGCAGTGACATCACGACGCAGGCCAGTCAATTACGTGCTCGCATTGAACATGAAATCAACGCGCCGCTGCATTTAAGTTTTGGCCTGAGCACCTTTATCAGTGGCAATCCCGAATTTACCGAAGACCAATTTGCTCGTATGACGCAACAGATGTTGCGCGTGAACAACCATGTTCGCCATATTGTGGCCGCCCCTGATAATGTGGTGCGGTATGTGGTGCCATTAAAAGGGAATGAAAAGGCCATGGGCCTTGCCTATATGCACCATCCCGAACAACGCGATAGCGTGTTGCAAATTATGCGTACAGGTAAGCCGATGGTGGCGGGGCCGGTGAACTTGGTACAAGGGGGACAGGCCTTTATCAATCGAGTGCCGATTTTTATTTCTAACGAAGATCACCCTCGCTATGGCGAATATTGGGGTTTGTTGTCGGTGGTGATGAATAGCACCACGCTTTTACATGCTACAGGTATCGATAAACCTTATCTGGGATTGGAAATTGGTTTGCGCGGTCGTGATGGTCTCGGTGCTCAAGGTGGCATGATTTATGGTAAGGCCGAGGTCTTCGAGCACCGACCTGTGTTGCTAGAGGTCAATCTTCCCGGTGGTTCGACATGGCAATTGGGGCTGGCGCCGCAACAAGGTTGGCATCATGCGGTGTGGGCGGACTCGAATTTATTGCGCTATCGCATTCTCGGTATCAGTCTTGCGGTGATGGTGGGCATCATGGCATTTTTGTGGTTAACCCATTTGCGCCGTTTACGTGAGCAAGACGATAAATTACAGCTACTAGCCTGTGCTTTTGAGCACAGTGCCGAGGCGATTTTTATCAGTGATGCCGAAAACCGCATTATTGCAGCCAACCCCGCGTTTACCCGTCTGACGGGTTATGCGTTGCCAGAAATTTTGGGGCAGAACCCAAGCGTACTATCTGCAGGACAAACCCCCACCTCGGTGTATGAGGCAATGTGGATGGGTTTGGAACAGCATGGACATTGGCAGGGTGAGATTTGGGATAAACGCAACAACGGCGAGATTTATCCGAAGTGGCTTAACATCTCGGTGATGCGTAACAGTAAGCACGAGGTGATTTATTACATTGCCAGTTTCACCGACATCACCGATCAAAAACGCAATGAAGAAAAAATTCGTCATCTTGCTCATCACGATTATCTGACGGGCTTGCCCAATCGTTTTACGCTACATCAGCGCATGGCTGAGGATATTCGACAAGCGAAACAAGACTGTGCCATGTTGGCCGTGCTGTTTATCGATTTAGACCGTTTTAAACCGATTAACGATACCTATGGTCATGAAGTGGGTGATAAGTTGTTGATTGAAGTCGCGAATCGGTTGAAGGAAACCGTCCGCCGTAATGATGTGGTGGCGCGATTGGGCGGTGATGAGTTTGTGGTGGAGTTGTTACAACTGGGGCATGTCAATGAAGCAGCGGCTGTCGCGGAGAAAATTTTGCATCGCCTCGGCGCGGCTTATCACATCGAAGGTCACGAGCTCTATACCACGCCCAGTATCGGTATCAGTTTGTTCCCCACTGATGCTGATCAGGCCGATACGCTGTTAAAACAAGCAGATACTGCGATGTACCATGCCAAAGCACAAGGTCGCAATGTCTATCGCTTTTTCAATCACGATATGCACCCGATCAGTGAGTTGGAAGACTTCTAACCTTTTTTCTAAAACAACAAAAACGTAAAAAATCGCCACAATGTCGTTTTATTTGATATGGCTCAAATATTTTAGGTAGTGTATCTCTACACTCATCACTGTCTCATCTCGATCAGTGAGGGCTTTATCATGATGAAAAAAATCGCAGTGGCCATTGGCTGTAGTCTGTTGATGGGGGGCTCGGTGGTGGCGGCACCGATGAATGAGCCAATTCAACCGATTCAGCCCGCGAAGGTGAAAAACCCCGCTATGGTAGAGCTGGGCAAGAAATTGTTTTTTGATGTTCGCTTGTCGCGTTCTGGCTTTATTTCCTGTAACTCCTGTCACAATTTGTCGATGGGTGGGTCGGACAACCTGAAAACATCGATTGGCCACAACTGGCAAAAGGGGCCGATCAATGCGCCGACTGTACTGAATTCCAGTCTTAATTTGGCTCAATTTTGGGATGGCCGCGCAAAAGATTTGAAGGAACAAGCCGGTGGGCCAATCGCCAATCCGGGTGAAATGGCCTTTACCCACGAATTGGCCGTCGATGTATTGGCCTCGATTCCTCAATATGTGAATGAATTTAAAACGGTATTTGGTGACAAGAATGTCAACATCGACCGTGTGACACAGGCTATCGCAGCATTTGAAGATACTTTGGTGACACCTGATTCCCGTTTTGACCAGTGGCTGAAAGGCAACAAAAAAGCCTTAACGGTACAAGAGTTGCGCGGTTATCAAACTTTTAAAACCAGTGGTTGTGTTGCTTGTCACAACGGACCCGCTGTCGGTGGAAATTCTTTCCAGAAGATGGGTTTAGTGCAGCCTTATGCGTCGACCAGCCCAGCAGAAGGCCGAGTGGCGGTGACGGGGAAGGATGCCGACCGCTTTAATTTCAAAGTACCTACCTTGCGTAATGTGGAATTGACCTATCCCTACTTCCATGATGGTGAGGCGGCTACTTTGCATCAGGCAGTCGATATCATGGGGCGGTTACAGTTGGGCCGTCAGTTCAGTAAGCAGGAAGTAGAAGATGTTGTTGCCTTCCTCAAAACATTGACGGGTAAACAACCTGATTTCAAATTGCCAATTTTGCCACCGTCTAGTGAAAAAACCCCGCCTCCACGCCCATTTGATTGAGCTAACGATCGGTCTTAGAGAAACGAAACCCCTTGTGTTGAGCAAGGGGTTTTCGGTAAAAAACGGCAAAACATCGCCGTACATAACACGAACCGACACAAATATCACCGCAGGCACAGGTGCCAGCCCCTACATCCCGCAACGGCGCTGGTCAACCCTCGAAAATATCTTCTAACCGCTGCGCCTGAGTTAACGACACTCCCCATTGCTGTAACTGATCCGGCGTTGCTGTCCGTAACCGCGACAACACCCAATCCGGCAACGGCTGACCAAATTTTGTTTCGATCATACTGCGGAGGAATATTTTCATGCCTTCCTCACGACCTTTCTGCATACCTTCTTCTAAACCCTCTTCACGCGCAGTGATGATGTCGGTGTTGTAATCCCACACTGCCCGTTCGCGTGCCAATGCCCGTAACCGTTCTTCCTTGGTCTGGCTCATTTGCTCTAAGGATTGCAAGACAGTCATTACCGGTGTGTGTGTCAGCTGTGCCATGATGTGTTGCTCTTCGATATATTGCCCAGAATATCAACCGATGTAAGCGGATTCGCCACTAGGCAATCCACCTTATCACGGTGTATGTCGCCTACAACATCGAACCGCTGCGAATGGCTGTTTTTTCATGGTGTGTTGTTCGTATACCGCTTCAGTCGTTTGGTAGGCACAAGACCTGTGCCTACCCTACCTGAATAGCATTGTGAATTGACTTAAAGAAAACATCACCGTCGTAGTAGTTCAACTTAACCAGATCAGTACCATTTGCAGTGAAGGTAAATCCATGCGCAAAAGGTAGCGAATTAAAGCCCTCCCACGTGATGGTATGCATACCACCATTGGTGATTTTGAGGATCAAACTGTCAGCCACAGACGGCCAATCTGCCGTCGTTATAGAGATGTTCCCAGCAACAGTAAGAAGATGAATTTTTCCCTCTGTCCTCCGCAGGACAACCGTACCGCTAGAGACGATTCCGTGACTATAGGTTGACGTATTTATTGCGTTGTTCTTCGACAGATTTGCTTTGTATTGGCGTAGTGCTTTTTTATCAATTTCTTTCTTATGAGCGCGGCGGTGACAATTAGGGCAAAGCGCAATCAGGTTCTCGAATTCATGTGTCTTGCACTCTTCCCACGGAGTAATGTGGTGAATGTCGATTTCTGTCTCGCGACACGTTGGAATTGAGCAACGATGCCCAGCCTCAATTAATACTTTCCGTCGTAGTTCAGCCGGAATTGCATCTCGCTTGGAGTTTACGTTATCACTCATAGAAATACCCGCGCCATCTAATGGCATAACATGAAATATACACCTTTGCAGGTGTATATTTGGTTTATCTGTGTGTATCATTAGCTCGGTAGTCTAGCCTAGTAGTGCCCACCACCTCATTTGCTAGACTGAATCTGCTTTACACAACATCGAACCGCCTCACCCTTGATTGAGTGGGGCGTTTTTTTGGGATGTGATTGGTGATGGGTGAAAACTCTGTTTACCCTACCAATCTAACCCTCGAAAATATCCTCTAACCGCTGCGCCTGCGTTAACGACACCCCCCATTGCTGCAACTGCTCCGGTGTTGTTGTCCGTAACCGCGACAACACCCAATCTGGCAATGGCTGACCAAACCGCGCCTCGATCAATGTTCGGAGGAGGGTTTGCATGCCATCTTCACGGCCTTTTTGAATACCTTTCTGCATACCTTCTTCTAAACCTTCTTCCCGCGCAGTGATGATGTCGGTGTTGTAATCCCACACTGCCCGTTCGCGTGCCAAAGCCCGTAACCGTTCTTCCTTGGTCTGGCTCATTTGCTCTAGGGATTGCAAAACAGTCATTACCGGTGTGTGTGTCAGCTGTGCCATGATG
>NZ_JBSQVP010000044.1:0-20364 GCF_055136605.1 Aquaspirillum sp.
GGTACCACCCCTTCCCTTCCCGAACAGGACCGTGAAACGACTCAGCGCCGATGATAGTGCAGATCCCTGTGTGAAAGTAGGTCTCCGCCAAGCTCCCAATATCAAACCCCCTGACACAATAGTGTCAGGGGGTTTTGTTTTTGATTCAGTATTAAATTCTGTACTGAATAACTGCGATGACAGGGCTAATAACGCGCATTCTGGTAAAATCCAGCCAAATTTCTTTGATGGATAATCACTATGCGTGCCTCCCAATTCTTTTTTTCTACGTTAAAAGAAGCGCCTGCCGAAGCCGAATTACCCAGCCACAAACTGATGATGCGTGCTGGCATGATTCGTCGTGTTGCCTCTGGTTTGTATAACTGGATGCCGATTGGTTTTCGTGTTTTGAAAAAAGTCGAAGCCATTGTGCGCGAAGAAATGAATCGTGCTGGTGCGATTGAGCTGATTATGCCAGCAGTGCAACCTGCAGAATTGTGGCAAGAATCTGGCCGTTGGGAGTTTTATGGTAAGGAGTTGCTGCGTCTGAAAGATCGCCATGAGCGCGATTTCTGTGTCGGTCCAACCCATGAAGAAGTGATTACGGACATTGTACGTAAAGAAGTGCGTAGTTATAAGCAACTTCCTCTCAATTTCTACCAAGTGCAAACCAAATTCCGCGATGAAGTCCGTCCCCGCTTTGGCGTGATGCGGGCCCGCGAATTTGTGATGAAAGATGCTTATTCATTTCATACTGACTTTGAGAGTTTGAAACAAACTTATCAAGTGATGTATGACGCTTACTGCCGTATTTTCCAACGCTTAGGTCTTCAGTTCCGGCCAGTGGCAGCGGACACCGGTTCGATTGGTGGAACGGGTTCACACGAGTTTCAGGTATTGGCCGATTCTGGCGAAGATGTGATTGCCTATTGCCCCACTTCCGATTATGCCGCCAATATTGAATTGGCCGAGGCCGTTGCCCCGAATACACCACGTCCAGCTGCTGCTGTGGCACTAGAAAAAATCCATACACCAAAAGTCAAAACCATTGCTGATTTGGTCGCATTTTTAAATGTGGACATTAAACAAACAGTGAAAGCGATTGTTGTTGAAGCGGAAGATGGTGCGCCGGTCTTGATGTTGTTGCGTGGTGATCACGAGCTTAATGAAATCAAAGCGGAAAAAATTGCTGGTATTAAGTCTCCACTTACCTTTGCTACGCCAGAATCAATTCAACGTGCGTTCTCTGCTCAGCCTGGTTCGTTAGGTCCTGTTGGTTTCCAAGGCCGTATCATTGCAGATCGTACGGTGGCGGTGATGGCGGATATGATTTGCGGGGCAAATGAAGACGATCACCATCTATTAGGTGTCAACTTTGGCCGTGATTGTGCCGAGCCCGAAGTTGCGGATTTGCGTAATGTGGTGGCTGGTGATCCTTCGCCATGTGGACAGGGTGAGTTGGCCTTATGTCGTGGGATTGAAGTTGGTCATGTTTTCCAATTGCGTACTAAATACTCCGAAGCAATGAAATGTGAGTTTTTAGATCGTGAAGGAAAATTGCAGCCAATGGAGATGGGTTGCTATGGGATCGGGGTGAGTCGCATCGTTGCGGCGGCAATTGAACAGAATTTTGACGAGCGTGGCATTATCTTTACTGATGCGATGGCACCGTTTACGGTGGATATTGTGCCGATGGGGTATCGTCGTTCTGAAGCCGTACAACAGGCAGCAGATCAGTTATACGCCGATTTAACCGCATTGGGCGTCGATGTCTTGCTGGATGACCGTGATGAGCGTCCAGGGGTGTTGTTGGCTGATGGTGAGTTGATTGGCATTCCTCACCGTGTAGTGATCGGAGACCGTGGTTTGAAAGAAGGTGTGGTGGAATATCAACACCGTCAGGACAGCGAAGCCACTAAAGTGAATGTAGAAGCGTTGTTGGATCTGTTGAAGGCCAAGCTGAATCTTGCCTAGATCTTGCTGGAGGTAATGTTAAAAAAGCCATCTCATCAGAAATTGAGATGGCTTTTTTGTTAAACATAAAAGCATTGAGTTATTTGTCTAATTTGATATTTGACTATGTTGTATGCGTTTTTGCGCTATCAAATTGATGTTTTATGAAATTTGACCAGAAACAAGCGTAATTACCGCAAATCTGTTTTACTATTCCGCTTTCTGTATGCGTCATTTCCTTAGAAAGCGAATTTCCCCCCATGCTTGCAAAGAAACCAGATGCCTTGGATGCGCCTCTCGCTGCTTTACAAAGTTTGCGGCAGGGTGCTCAACCTGATGATTTGCCATTTATTGATATTGGCTTGCGTGATTATGTCGGTTGTGCCAAGGCAAGTATGGCTGTGGTTAAGATGTTAGAGGCAGATTTTACTCGTGGGTCAAATTGGTTGGTTTTGCACGATTTGACTTTGCGCGTCGGTGAACACTATGCCCGTATCGACCATTTATTGATTAACCGCAATTTCGATGTTTTTATCCTCGATTCTGCGCTTGGCTCCAGTTTGATTAAGGTGGATGGTAAAGGTGCCTTTTCGCGGCAATGCCCCGGACAAACGCGCTTTGTTGCGATTGATTCGCCGCTTGATCAAATGGCACGTCGTATGGCCTTATTAAATGCGCTGCTGCCGCGTTTACTGGCTGCGGTGAAACCGGGGCCTGATAGCCAGTTACGACCAAATGTGATGGGCTTTTTCTTGCTGTCTCCTGGTATCAGTGTGGTTCGTCCCGGTGGTTTTGGCAGTGTGGATACCCGTTCCTTTATGCCGATGATTCAAATTACCAAAGAGTTGAATCATTACGGGGCGAACTCCGGCCCTATGGCGGCAGCGGCTTTGGTATCGATGAATCAGATTGATAACCGTGTGTTGACGTTATTGGGTGAGCGGTTGGTGGCAATGCATAAGCCCGATCCGGTGCCAACGGTTGAGGCCTTGCGCCTACGTTATCCGCCACCGCCAAAAGTCGATACCCCAGAGGAAGCCGCAGCGAAAGCCGCGTTGGCTTTTTCTTGTCATTGTGGTTCAGAGACCTTCACCATTCGTAAACTGCGTTTGGGGGGGGATGCTGTGGCCTGTGCGGAATGTGGGGCGGCGTATATGCTGATGCAGCTATTCCGGTGTAAACAGCGGCCATGTGGGGCGAAAACCGAGGTTACCGCTGATGGTAAGTTGCGAGTATTTTGTGAGAAGTGCCAAAAAGAAAAGCGCTTGAATTACAGCGAATCAACTTGAGCTGTCGCGAAGCCGATTGGCTTCGCGAGTAAGTCGGCAATGAGGTTAGCGGAAGAGTTCGTCGTGTGGTAACAAAGTTTGGCCGGTTTTGCGGATTTGTTGCCAGATGGCTTGTTCTTCTAACTGTGGCTGTAAATGGGCTGCCAGTTGGCGGTATTCTTTGACATGACCGCCTTCGGCAAAGGCCCGTAATAAAGTCACTTGAATGGCGAGATTGTGCGGTTCGTCTTGTAATGCGGCTTGTAAGACCTGAATCGCCGCTTTGGGATTGCGGCTGAACAAAAATACTTCGGCTTCACCAATGGGGTCGATGCCTCGGGCACTGGCTTTGACAAAACGGTGTTGTCGCCGCCAATAGGCCAACAAGTACGCCACCCCACCAAGCAACGAGGCATTGAGTAACAATTCATAGCCAGCGAGCTCCATCAGCATCTCCCCTTTTTTGTTATCAGGTTGGTGTAATGGGGAGATATCTTCTGCTGGAATCGGCTGCTGCACAATGCGTAGAAATGCGGAATTCCCTGACAAGAGTAAGGTTTTTCGCTTTAATGCAGCAGCACAGCTAAGTATTTGATTCTCAAACCTTGTTTATGCTTAAGGTATAGGCTGTTGTCGTCCTAATTGGCATCTTTTGTGGCTAAAATCCACCGGCCCGACAGGACTTGTTGTAAGACTGCGACAGGTACATTGCTGCGGATTTCTGCTTGTCCCAGTTTAGGCAGCAAAACAAAGCGAGGAACCCCATTCTCCACTTTTTTGTCATGGCTCATCAGTGTCATCCACTGTGCAAAACCCAAATCCGGTGCATGGGTTGGGAGCTGAGCGGCCTCGAGCAAGGCAGCAATCCGTGTTACGGCTTCGGCAGGTAACTCACCCAGTATGTAGGACGTTTCTGCTGCTAATAACATTCCCACTGCCACCGCTTCACCGTGTAGCCAGCTGCCATAGCCGACCCCTGTTTCGATGGCATGGCCAAATGTATGCCCAAGGTTGAGCAGCGCCCGCACACCCAATTCTTTTTCATCTGCTGCCACAATTTCCGCCTTCATCTCACATGAGCGTTTGACCGCATAGGCGAGGGCATCACGGTCACGGCGTAATAGCGCTGGCATATTGGTTTCTAGCCAGCTAAAGAATGCGGCATCGCCCAATAAACCGTATTTAATGATTTCGGCAATCCCAGCGGCGACTTCACGCTGAGGCAGTGTGTCGAGTAGCGCCATATCAGCCAAGACAAGGCGTGGCTGGTGGAATGCACCAATCATATTCTTACCCTTGGGGTGATTGATGGCGGTTTTACCACCAACAGAAGAATCGACCTGTGCCAGAACCGTTGTTGGAATTTGGATAAACGGCGCGCCACGTTGCCAACAGGCTGCCGCAAAACCTGTCATATCACCTACTACGCCACCCCCAAGCGCAATAAGTGTGGTTTTCCGTTCTGCACCATGTTCAAGCAGGGTGTCAAAAATCAGATTGAGGCTGTGCCATGTTTTATTGGCTTCGCCATCGGGTAGTACGACAGTTAACACCTGAACACCGGCTTGTTCCAGACTTGATTGCAAGCGAGCGAGATACAGCGGCGCCACAACGTCATTGGTGACAATCGCCACTTTTTTTTGTGCTAAATGGGGCAAAATCAGATCGGCACGCGCGAATAAATCGGTTCCGATATGAATAGGGTATTGGGTGTCTGGCAAGACCAAGTCAAGTGTGATCATGATGGCGCAGTTCAATTTGGCGTAAAAGACGGTGAACCAAGGTGTTGATATTTTGCCGTGAGGTGTCGATCACCACATCGGCCACTTCACGATACAGCGGGTCGCGCTGGGCAAACAGTGCTTCGAGCTTGGCCCGAGGGTTAGCTGTTTGTAACAAGGGGCGATTTTTGTCATGTTGCGTGCGGGCGAGGATGTCATCAATCCCTGCTCGTAAGTAAATGACGGTGCCGTGGTTGGCAAGCACTTGACGATTATTCGGATCGAGGACGGCACCCCCGCCGGTTGCCAAGACGATATTGGGTAGGGTAGCAAGTTCGGCAATCATTTCACTTTCGCGAACACGAAAGCCTGCTTCTCCTTCTATTTCAAAAATGACCGGAATTCTTACTCCCGTACGGGCCTCGATTTCGTGGTCGGAGTCATAAAAGGTTTTGCCCGTCAAACGCGCAAGTTGACGGCCAATGGTGGTTTTGCCGGCACCCATGAGGCCGACGAGGAAGAGATTTCCGGACGCTTTCATGCCGACATTGTAACCAACTCTGGCAGCCTCCGCAGGCTAAGCAGAGAAAAGAAACCGCACGATGGTTTCCCTCGAGCAAAAGCTGTGCACGATGCATGCGGCCATGTGCGTATAATCGCCCTTTCTGCTGCTCGTCTTTGCCATTATGTTCGCTCGCTTAATTCTCGGTTTTATCGCATTTCTGCTTACCTTAGTGATTCTTGCTGCCGGTGCGGCAGGGGTCGCGATTGCGGTAACCTATCCCAAATTGCCGAGTTTGGATGTCTTAACCGATTATCGGCCTAAAATCCCATTGCGTGTTTACACCAGTGATGGCGTGCAAATTGGCGAATTCGGTGAAGAAAAACGTGCTTTTACCCGTATTCAAGATGTCCCACAGTTGATGAAACAGGCCATCTTAGCGGCAGAAGACGAGCGTTTTTATCAACACGGTGGTGTTGACTATATGGGTGTGTTACGGGCGGCTTCTGGCAATTTAGTGTCTGGTCGAACCCAATCCGGCGCATCTACCATCACCATGCAGGTGGCAAAAAACTTCTTTTTATCGAGTGAAAAAACCTTTACTCGTAAATTTAATGAAGCTTTATTGGCCTTTAAGATTGAACACAACCTCAGCAAAGACCAAATTCTTGAGCTATACGTCAATCAAATTTACCTTGGCCAACGGGCTTATGGTTTTGCTGCTGCGGCGCTGACTTATTATGGTAAACCGCTGAAAGCGCTGTCAGTGGGCGAGTTTGCTATGTTAGCGGGGTTACCTAAAGCCCCTTCTTCTTATAACCCAGTGGTGAACCCCGATCGGGCCCGCCTGCGGCAACGTTATGTGTTGCGGCGGATGAAAGAACTGAACTTCATCACCGAAGATCAATACCAACAGGCCGTTGAAGAACCCATCCGCCTTGCGACGCGTAAAGAAGATTTTAGTGTGCCGGCGCAGTATGTTGCGGAAATGGTGCGGCAAATTATGGTATCGCGTTATCAAGAGGCGGCTTATACCCAAGGTTTCCGTGTCTATACCACGATTCGTAGCGATCACCAGCAATGGGCGTTTGCTGCGCTGCGTGATGGCTTAATGGACTATGACCGCCGCCACAGCTATCGTGGGCCTGAATCCTTTATTGACCTCAAACCGTTAACAGCAGACAACCGTGATGAGGCACTTGATGAAGCCTTGGCTGCTGTCCGTGACAGTGGTGATTTACAGCCTGGGGTGGTGTTAGATGCCAGTTCGAGTCAGGTCAAGGTGTATTTGCGGGGAGGGGAAGAAGTGGTGGTAAAAGGCAATGGTTTGTCGTTTGCCCGTTCTGCCTTATCGAAAAAACTGACCCCTGCTCAACAAATCCGCCCGGGTTCTGTGGTGCGATTAGAGAAATCGGAAAAAGGCGAATGGCGGATCGTGCAAATGCCGAGGGTAGAAGGGGCGTTTGTGGCTACCGACAGCCGAACGGGGGCTATCTTGGCTTTGGTGGGTGGGTTTGATTTCAACCGTAACCACTACAACCGCGTCACACAAGCATGGCGACAACCGGGGTCGAGTTTTAAACCTTTTGTGTATTCTGCTGCCTTAGAAAAAGGCATGACCGCTTCCACGCTGATCAATGATGCACCGCTGGTGATTGATCCACAAACCCTAGGTGGACAGCGTTGGAGCCCAAAAAACTATGATGGCAAATTTGCCGGCATGATGACGATGCGCCAAGCGTTAACGCGCTCTAAGAACTTGGTATCGGTGCGTATTTTGATGGCGATTGGAACCGATTATGCACAAGACTACTTGCAACGGTTTGGCTTTATGCCCAAACAACATCCGGCCTATCTGACGATGGCGTTGGGGGCGGGGATGGTGACACCGCTGCAGATGGCCGAGGCCTACAGTGTCTTTGCTAACGGTGGCTATCGCGTCAAATCGTATTTCATTGAACGCATTGAAGACGAGCGCGGCTATGTCGTGGCAAGAACTGCCCCGTTAGTGGCTGGACAAAATGCACCACAAGCAATCGATCCACGCAATGCGTTTATTATGACCAGCATGATGCGTGATGTGGTGCGCTATGGCACCGCGACCCGTGCCATGAGCTTGGGGCGTGGTGATTTGGCGGGTAAAACCGGCACCACTAACGATGCACGGGATGCTTGGTTTGCCGGTTACAACCCCGATATCGTCGGCGTGGCGTGGATGGGGTTTGATGACAATAAACCGCTAGGCGGTGGAGAAACCGGCGGGGGTGCAGCGTTACCGATTTGGATAGGGTATATGCAACACGCCTTGAAACATCTGCCCGAAGTCGATCAACCCATCCCTGCTGGTTTGGTGGAACAAGCCGGTGCGGGTAGCCGTGGTGGGTCAGAGTATTACTATCAGGAATATCAACGGCCTAATCCTGCATTGGGTTTGAATAATCGGTCGAGTGACGCTGCTGACAACCGTAGCGATCAAACCGAAGGCCAAGATACAGCGCGTGATGCTGTAGAAAACGTCAAAGAGCTCTTGTTCTAATGCCTCATTTTCGATCGTTTCAGGAACGGTGGTTTGCCGCTTCTTTCCAAACTTCTGGCGGAGGGCGGCGCTTGATTGCCCGCCATCCGGCCTTGTTAATCGCCGGTTTATATCTGTTATTTGGCTTGCTGTGGATTTTGTTTAGTGACCAAGCCATCGAATGGCTGGCGGGGGGCGATGCGGCATGGCTGTCACGGTTACAAACCTATAAAGGCATGGCCTTTATGGTGATTACCACCGTATTACTGTTTGCGCTTATCAGTGCCAGTCATCGGGTGCGTCTGCGGCTATTGCAAGAAGTGGCCGAGCGCGAGGCGCAGTTGAGCGATATGGCACAGCATATTCCCTCGGTGTTTTGGATTTTAGAATCCGATTTACAACCGCATTACATCAGCCCTGCATTTGAAAAAGTGTGGGGTATTCCGTTGCAAGATTTTATGTACGACAACTTGGCTTGGCAGCGTGCCATCTTGCCGGAGGATCTACCGACGGCACAGCGTTTTGTTGATAGCTATCTGCATGGAAAAAGTCGTTCAGTGGAGTGCAAATATCGCATCATGCGGCCTGATGGTGAGGTACGCTGGATTCATGACACGGCCTATCCGGTACAAGATAAAGAAGGTCAGTTGATACGGATTATTGGCGTGGCGAATGATATTACCGAACAAAAACGCGCCCACGATCAACTCTACCTGCTGGCACATTTTGATAGCCTCACCGGCCTCCCTAATCGCAGTTCCTTAATCAGTCGCCTTGAACAAGCTTGTGCCGATCGTGAACACCGTCCGTTTGCGTTACTGTTTATTGATCTTGATCGCTTTAAGGTGATTAACGATACCCTCGGCCCGCACATGGCCGACCATTGTTTGCGCCGTGTGGCCTCGCTGTTAGAACATGCGTTTTTGCATGACACTTTCACCGCACGTCTTGGAGGGGATGAGTTTGCTTTGATGTTTACCGAGCAGACCAACCGCGAACATCTGGCAATGACCTGCCATCAATTATTGGCCTTGCTGTCCCATCCGCTCGAGGTGGATGGTCATGAGGTATATGTCGGGGGGTCGATTGGGGTGGCGTGTTATCCACAAGATGGCGAAACCGCGAATTTACTGCTGCGTCACGCGGACATGGCAATGTATGCCGCAAAACAAGCAGGGCGCAACACCTTCCGTTTTTATGATACGCAATGGGAACAGGGCAAACAAAACCTTGAACTTGAACGTGAATTACACAAGGCGTTACAGCAAGAAGAGTTTGTGTTGTTCTATCAACCGAAGTTTTGCCCAATTACCCGCACGTTGCAGGGGTTTGAAGCTTTGTTGCGTTGGCGTCATCCTGAACGCGGCTTGGTGTCTCCAGCTTTGTTTATTCCGCTATTGGAAGAAACAGGGCTGATTCGTGAAGTGGGTAAATGGGTAATTCACGCGGCTTTCCATGATTTGGCACAGTGGCAAGCGGCTGGTTTTGGTCATATCACAATGGCAGTGAATGTCTCGGCTCGTCAGTTAGACCATCTGAATTTGGTTGATTTTGTGCAAGAAGCGCTGGAGCGCTATGGTTTGCAGCCACAGCATATTGAATTGGAACTGACGGAAAGCGATTTGATGACCAACCCCGAACAATCCCGCGCCATTATCCAAGGGCTGCGGCAACAGGGGATTCGAATTGCGATTGACGATTTTGGCACGGGTTATTCCAGTCTGGCCTATCTGAAGCGTTTTGCTCCCGATACCCTGAAAATCGATAAATCGTTTATTGATGACATTGACCACGAGCATGATGCGGCGGCAATTGTCGAAGGGATTATTCAATTATCAAAAATCCTACACATTCATGTGGTGGCCGAGGGCGTTGAACGTGATAGCCAGTTGCAAGTGCTGGCGCGGGCGGGATGTGATGCGGTACAGGGCTTCTTACTCGGCAGGCCGATGCCAGCCGTGCAGGTGATGGGCTTGCTCAAATTAGAACAAAAATTGGATTAACCCACAAAAAACCGCCCTCTTTCATTCAGAAACAGGGCGGTTGTCGTATCTAGGATCATTTCGGGCAGGTTTGAGATTTCAGCGTGGCTTGTGGCCATTCGCTGGCGAGCAGCTCAAGTTTTGCTTTTTGGTCGCTGTCTAAATTACGCAGACGGAAGGTGCTGAGTTTACCGCTGGCAGCGGGGGTAGCGGCTGTGGTGGTGCTACCGCCATTTTCACGCACTTCAATTTTGGCCGGATAGCCCGCTTGGGTCAGCTTATCGCGCATCCCTTCGGCTGAGGCTTGTTTACTGAACAAACCGACTGAGATGGCGTTACGCATTTCCCCTGCTTGGTTGACCACATAGCTATCAAAGCCTTTTGACTTCAAAGTCATAACCAACTCGACTGCTGCCTCGCGGCTGGCTTGTGGGGGCAAATGAACCCAATAACGGGTGTTGGTGCTGCCTTCTGCCGGCGCAGCAGCCGGTTTTGCTGCCGGTGCTTCGCGGGTCATTTCCACCATTTGCCCAGCGAGTTTCACTTTCAACAAACGCTGTTTCACCTTGCTAGCCGCCGCACTGTCAAACTCACCCCACTGATAACACGCCAACGCCGTAGGTGTTGGTTTAGCTTTTTCTTGTGGTTTATCACCTTTTTCGGCAGCGGCCAGTAGTGGATCTTTTTCCGCTGGTTTGGTGGCTTTTTCGACCACGGGTGGTTTTTCGACGGGTTTGTCTACCGCTTTGGCCGCAGGGGCTGAGACCGCTGGCGGTGGTGTCGTGGGGACAGCCGGCGCGGTTGGTGTGGTGCTGCTGACGGCGGCAGCGGTCGCTGCTGCGGCAACTGCTGTCGTCGCTGCTACAGCGGCAACAGTGGTTGTGGTATTCGCATTGTCTGGCGGTGTATTCGCGGCAGTGGGCGCGCTAGGCTGTTCGAGCGGGGGCGCTGGGCTGATTTCTGGGCTGGCCGCTGGCGTACTATTCCGGCGCAAGGCCGCGACTTGTTCGGGGGACAGTTGTTTTACCTGTGGGGCATTGATTTCCCGTGAGGCAACATTACTCGGTTCGGTGGTGCGAGTGCCAATCAAGAGCGCAACAGCTAGGTTGGCTGTCAGCAGGCCGACAAAAAGCCACTTCATCATGATGATTCTTCTTCTGCCATATATGCTAATCCAGTGAGGACCAGATTATCCACAATAGTGGGCCGGCGCGGGAGTCTGCTTGCAATAATTGTTGCATCACCGCCGCCTAGAAAGACGTTGACGGGGCGATGTTGCTCGGCTTCAAAGCGTAATAGGTTGCCATAAATGCTATCCGCTAGGGCGTTCAGACAGCCGCTATAGATCGCATCTACTGTATTGTTAGGGTGGGCCTGCCAATGGCCTTCTGCATACGGTAGCTGTGCCGTACCTCGGGCGAGACTATCGCGCATCAAGTGTAAGCCGGGGGTGATGGTACCGCCCAAAAAATGCCCCGCTTGATCTACACAGTCGATGGTTAAAGCCGTGCCAGCATGAGCAACGACACAGGCTTGTTGTTGGTTGAGATGATAGGCACCAATCGCTGCCGCCCACCGATCGGCGCCAAGCCGACTCGGATCAAGATAGGCGTTGGTTAATCCTCCTGCACGAGAGCTGGGGCGTAACCACGTGATGGGGAGAGGTGAACAGGTTGAAAGTTGCTCGGCCACTGTCTGCCCTGCGACATTACAACCATACGCTTGGGTGACGGTTAGCTTTGACCATAAGGCGGCCAGTTCGGGTACATCAGGATGGTTTACGCTGTGAATGGGGCCAAGTTGGTGTTGGTTGGCCAAACACCATTTCACTCGAGTATTGCCAGCATCGATAAGCAAATTCATGTTTAAGATCAAGAGTGGGCGAGGGTTCGACGCAGGCTGACTTCACCGGCATGAATCAATTTTTCTTGGCCATCGCCAAGCTGTAACCGCAATGCCCCTTCATTATCCACCCCTCGTGCGATGCCGGGCAATGGGGGACGATAAGCCGAGATAATATCCACGGGTTGGTGTTGCCACGCATGACTGGCTTCCCATTCTGCGCGAAAAGCGGCAAATCCCTGTTTAGCAAATTGACCTAACACCTGATCGAGTTCATTTAATAACAACGCCGCTAATTGATTACGGTCGGGGAGGTGGTGATCTTCTAAGCCGGCTGCCGCTTGGTCAACACCGGTAGGACGGATCAAATTCAAACCAATGCCAATCACGACGGCTGATGGCCCTAGGGCATCGCCAGACAATTCAATCAAAATACCCGCCAGCTTTTCCCCATCCAATAAGACATCATTCGGCCATTTTAGCGCGACCGGTACCTCTAAGCGCTGCAACACCCGTACTAAAGCCAAACCAACCACTAAAGACAGCCCCGATAGTCCTGCCACCCCACATTCAAATCGCCATAGCAATGAAAAAGTGAGTGCCGCCCCCGGTTGTGCCAGCCATTGCCGACCATGACGGCCACGGCCTGCTGTTTGCCATTCTGCAAACAAAGCGGTGCGGTGTGGTGCGCCGTGGCTGGCGCGGGTGAGTAGGGCGCTATTGGTCGAGTCGATGGTTTCGGCCACTTCGAGTTGCCAATCACCGAGTAGACCAGCACGGATGGCACTGGGTTCTAACCATGTGATGGGATGCGGTAGCCGATAGCCCTGCCCACGCACGCGATAAATGGTGAGAGGGAGGTGTTGTGAGATGTGTTCAATGGCTTGCCAGATCGTGCCGCGAGAGCAGCCAAAGGTTTGTGCCAAGCTCTCGCCAGAGTGAAACGCACCATCCGACAAACAACGTAAAACGGAATGGGCTAGTGGAGTCAAGACGCAGCCTCGACACAGCGAATTTTGCGTAGGGTAGCGGTGGTTGAGGTATCGAATAAGAAAGGAATGGAATGGACGCTGCCACCTCGGGCTAAGGTTTCTTGGCTGCCGACAATCTTGTCAATCGACCAATCGCCCCCTTTTACTAATACCTGTGGTTTCACTTGTTCAATCAATGCGGCTGGGGTGTCATCGTCAAACCATGTGACAAGGCTGGTGGATTCGAGTGCTGCTATCA
Source organism: Aquaspirillum sp. (assembly GCF_055136605.1). NCBI lineage: Bacteria > Pseudomonadati > Pseudomonadota > Betaproteobacteria > Neisseriales > Aquaspirillaceae > Aquaspirillum > Aquaspirillum sp. The sequence goes on from NZ_JBSQVP010000044.1 coordinate 12,993, forward strand.
CCGCCAAACGGTGTTCCAGAGGATTGATTGGACGATCCTCTCCTTTACCCTGTCGCCGTACAGAGGCATCGCTGTTGAGCGCAATCACCAAGCTGGCACCTAAAGCACGCGCTTGTGCTAAGTAGGTGACATGGCCACGATGCAAAATATCAAAGCAGCCATTGGTGAAAACCACTGGCTGCGGCAAGCTAGCCAGTCGGGTGAGCAAGGCATCGGGCGCGCAGATTTTTTCCGTAAAGCTTGGGACAGGGTAAGAGGTCATCGTCAATCTCAACAAAAAGAGGACACAGTTTAACTGTTCACCAATGATTTACGGTAACGGTTTAGTTGTTGTACCGACTCAAAGGTTTGGCCAAACAAACTCGATAGATTACGCAAAATGCCACCTACCACACGGCTTTCCCAGTCTTGGTCAAAACGGATTTTGTTGGTGAGCCAATCTTCTAGCCATTCTGGTTTCGGCAAACGGCTTTGTACGGTGTCATTCGGGAACAGTGATTCGTTGACGTGTAAGTTGGTTGGGTGGAGTGGTTTGCTCGACCGTGCGCTGGCTGCCATTAACATACCGATTTTGGCAAAGGCTAATCTCGCTTCATTGCCAAAGCGGTCGATGGCTTGTTTCATGTATTTGAGATAGGCCCCACCATGCCGCGCTTCATCACGCGATAAGGTGCTGTAGATGTGTTTAATCACTGGCTCGGTATGCCATTCGCTGGCGCAACGATACCACTGTGTCAAACGCACTTCGCCACAGAAATGCAGCATCAAGGTTTCCAGCGGTGGCGCTGGGTCAAATTCAAAACGGACTGCATGAAGTTCTTCTTCACTCGGCACTAACTCAGGTCGGAAGCGGCGCAGGTATTCCATTAACACTAAGGCGTGTTTTTGTTCCTCGTAAAACCAAATTGACATAAAGGCAGAAAAATCACTGTCGTCACGATTGTCACGCAGGAACATTTCTGTTGCAGGTAAGGCCGCCCATTCGGTGATGGCGTTCATTTTGATGGTTTCGGCTTGTTCATCCGTGAGGAGATCAGCATCGAACTGCTCCCACGGGATATCGTCAGCCATATTCCAACGTGCCTTTTCCAGTTGGGCGAACAGTTCAGGGTAAAGCATCAGGTGTCTCCGCAGCGTGAAATCAAAGGAATACTAAAGCCCGAGGGTGAACAAAACATGACCACCCCGCACCAGTATTGTAACGAAAAGTCATACTAATCGTATGTTTCTTGATTTATATCAGTGTGAGGATGGTTTTTCTGAATTTCCAGTGGGGCTGATCAGACCATTTCGCTGCTAGAGCTAGGGATATTTAATTGTTAGGTAAAAATCTCAATTCGATTGCGGCCTTGGTGTTTGGCGCAGTAGAGGGCGCGGTCGGCGCGGGAGAGTGCATGTTCAAGTGAGGGGTCGCTACTTTGTAGTGCGGTGACGCCAATGCTGGCGCTCACTGCAATGACTTGGCCATCGAAGGTAACCGGATGCTCAGCGATGTAGTGGCGTAGATTTTCGACCACAGATTGCGCAATGTCTAATTCTGTTTGTGGGAAAAGAATCAAAAACTCTTCACCACCGAAGCGACCAATCAAATCGGTCTCGCGGCATACTTTACGACAGTTCGCCGCAAAACAGCGCAAGACCTCATCGCCTGCGGCATGGCCGTAGTTGTCGTTGATTTGCTTAAAATGATCGAGATCAAGCAAGGCCAAGCTAACCGGTTCATCGAGATGGCGTTGGCGTTTTTCTTCGATGGCGGCTAATTCCAGAATATGGCGACGCGTATAAAATCCGGTCAGGCCGTCAATTGTTGCAATTAGCCGCAATTCCTCCGCCAATTGCTGCCGCAACGCGACTTCTTCTTCTAACGCAGTGTTCAAGCGTTTTAGCTCAGCCGCTTGGGCCGCCAAGGATTGGTTAGCCTTGTGTAGATCGAGTTGCAGCCGATCGCTGATGCGCAGTAAGCGGCGGTGTTCGGCATAGCTTTTACGATAGGCTGCTGCCAACTCCTTCACCCCACCGGAAAATTGCTCAAGCTGATGCAGCATGGTTTCCGCACCAAGCAGAACCCGCTCCTCGTTATCAAACAGCGAGAAAGTGTCATGGGCTGGGGGACGTTTTGGGGTCATCGTGGGCTACCAATCGGCACAACAAACTGGAAAATTCTCATCAGAGAGTCGGGCTTATGTGATGAGCGTCAGTAAAAATTGGGCATGTTGGAATTCTTCGGCAAAATCTTCGCCCGATTCCAACATCGTCTCGTCTTCCTCGTGATACCACCAACGGATGGTGATGGCCAACCCACGCGTGGCTTGTTCTTCGAGCAAGCGAAAGAGATTCATCAACGCTTTGGCACTACTGGAATTGAAATACACCATCCGTAAATCAAACTCAATGGTGGCAGCGGGGGCGGTGGTCAGATAGTCGTGTAGGGCCTGTTGTAGTGGGCCGAAAAAGGCGGCGGTATCTTCAGGATACGATTCTCCAGCCAATGATAAGCGGCCGCTTGCAAAATCGAATTCAACTTCAGGTGTGCGTTCTGCGGCTGGAATACGGATAGATTGCATGTTTTCCTCTAGCTTTCGATGGCTTGCAAAACAAATTGTGCGTGTTGCAAATCCTCGGCAAATTCCTCTCCAATTTCGATCATGCCCTCATCGTCGCTGCGGTGTTGCCAATAAATGGTGACATGATTGCCTTCTTGCATGGCGATGGTATCGAGGAAGTCAAAGAGACCGAGTAACACTTTCGCAGTTGAGCTATTGAAATAGATTAAATCAAAATCGAATGTGATGTTGGCATTTTTTTGTGTTTGCAGATGTTGCTTTAATTGGGTAACCAATGGGCCATAGAAAGCAGAGACATCTTCTGGATAGGATTCCCCCCGCAGCAAAAAACGATTTGCCGCGAAATCAAAGGCCACTTCTGGGGCGCGGGGGCTGCGGGCGAGATAAAAAGATTCCATGCACATCAACTTAGTGAAAAACGATCAGAGGGGAAGTGCTCAGGAATTTCAAAACCGACAATGGACACATCATCACGGCGGCTTTGTGTGCCTTGATAATGCTCGAGTGCTTGATAGAGCACATCGCCCTGTTCGGTCATCGGTGTGTCTTGTAGCGAATTGAGCAAGGCCTTAAAGCGTGTTTTACCAAACATACACACCCGAGGCTGAGCATCGTTCACTTGTTCAATCAAACCATCACTGGTCAAATAAAAACGCATTTTGGGCTGTAATGCAATATCGTGGACAGCATAACTTTGTTGATAGTGGATGCCACGATACCCCATGCTGGTGCGGCTGCCTTTGACTTCTATCACCTCGCCTTGTTGTTGCACAAACAAGCTGAGGTGGGCGCCGGCAAAGCGCATGATACGTAAATCAGCCGGTAGATAACAGGCGCCGAGCTCAATCCCATCATCCGATTCCCCACTCGGCAAATGCTGTCCTAGCGTGGTTTGCAGATGTTGGTGCATTCGGGTGAGCAAGGTACCAACCTCACCAGCGGGAATTTCCATACAAGCGCGTTCTAAAGCGCCAGTTGAAATCAGGGTCATAAATGCCCCCGGTACCCCGTGACCAGTGCAATCGCCGAGAATAATCAACACTCCATTGCCCCAAGTGCGATACCAAAAAATATCGCCACCGACCACATCTCGAGGTTTCCACAAGACAAAATGTTGTGGAAAGTCACGACTAATGGCTTGTTCATCCGGCAACACCGCACGTTGAATGCGGCTGGCGTAGCGAATACTGGCCGAAATCACTTCATACGCTTCGTGTAACTCGTTGGTTTGTTTGCTCAGTTGTTCCGTGCGCTGTTGCACGCGCTGTTCGAGTGAGGTATTCGCTTCGGCAAGGCTTTGTTTCAAATTGCGTTCAGTGTCGAGTGCCCGTGCAATCCGCTTAGCGTGTAAGCGTCCCATGGCAATAAACACTAAAAAAACCAAGACGATGGTGACTTGCATAGCCTTGGCTAAATTCTCGGATTGTCGTGTGTTGGCTTCGCTGTCTTCAACTAATAGGCTCAAGGCGCGTGATAAATTGGCGCGGTAGAGTCCTTTTTGCCGTTTGTAGTGGGGCGAGGTGATTAAAGCCAACGCGGCGTCCCATGCTTCTTGCTCAATCAGGCGCAGTGCTTCTTTTTCCAGAATCTCAATTTCTTGTCCCGCTTGGGCCATGTCTTTTAATGCCCGTTTTGCCTCGTGATGGCTAACCAGTTGCAAACTCTCTGCCAACAGTTGATTACGGGTTTCTAATAAATCGTCATAGTTGAATAAATAGCGTTCCGAGCGCAGGCCGGCGGTAAGACGGATGGCAGAGGCGGTGGCATCATTGGCATTTAAAATCCGCTCGGCATTGAGTGAGAGTTGTCGCAAAGTAGCGGCGTGATGTTTGAATTGCGCGTCAAAATAGAAAAACGCCACAAAGGCTAACAACATCAACAGCGACAGCAACGACAAGCCATACAAGCTGGCTAACCGTCCAAGGCTGTGTTGCAGATGGGAAAAGAAAGCAATCGGTTTCGACATGGTCGCGACTTAATCCAGATAATCAATTTCGCCACGGTTAAACGCATAAATCACAAAACCGGGCTCGGAAATATCGCCATGTTGATTAAACCTGACTTTGCCTAAGACCGAATCAAACTCGCGGCTTTTTAAGGTCTTGGCGACAGCTGGCATCGCCGTACTTTGGCTGGCCTTCACTGCCTGACTCCAAATTTGTACGGTGGCATAGCTATAAAAGGTAAAGGCTTCAGGTCGATAGCCTTGGGTAAGATAGCGTTTGGTCAGGGCTTGATTACGGCGGTCGTGTGAGGGGTCGGGGGGGAATGTAATCAAGACGCCATCGGCCAAACGGCCGGCTTGTTCAATAAACGCTTTATTCATGAGGGCATCACCGCCCAACATGCGAAACTTCAATTGATATTCCCGTGCCTGCCGCAAAAATGCCGCCGCTTCATTGCCATAACTGGCAAACACCACAAACCGGATTTTTTCTGTTTGCATCCGGTTCAGGATGGCACTGAAATCGGTTTGCCCTTTCTCAATTTTGGCAACGAAACGCTGTTGTAACCCTGCTTTATTGAGGTGATGTTGCGTCATGCGGGCAAAGCCGCTGCTGTAAACCGTACTATCATGCAAAATTGCAATCGGTTTGTTTTTATGATTGCGGGCAATATAGTCTGCTGCCACAAAGCCTTGCATATCATCGCGCCCACAGGTGCGGAACACATTGGGCAGTTTGCGATTGGTGAAATCAGGATTGGTGGAAGCAGGGGTGATTTGAATAATCCCGTGTTGGTGATAAATGTTGGAAGCGGCAATCGAGGCGCCAGAACACAGATGGCCGTCAACCAATACTACGCCTGCTTCACTGAGTTCCTTCGCGATAGTGACGGCTTTTTTCTCGTCACACACATCATCACGCACCAACAATTCAAGCCGCTGCCCCAATAACCCCCCTTGGCTATTGATTTCATCCACCGCCGCTTGCGCGCCACGCCGCAGTTGTTCGCCCATCGACGCATGTTCGCCACTCATCGGGCCGACCACCGCGATTTTGATTTGTGCCGCTGCCGGCATGGCGATCCATAAGGCTAAGAGCCACGCCGAGGGCTGCATCCATCGCATCAATCGTCTCGTTGCCATCACATCAAATATACGCTTTCAAGCAAAAGAAAGCGGCTTGGTTGTCGAGGTCCATAAAATCGAATTGAATCGGTTCGCTGGCGCGGCGGGCGATTTCGATCAGGCCAATGCTACCGCCTCGGCTTTGTTCTTCGGCAGGTTCGCGCAGCTTTTCTTTGTAATGCGCTTTGAGGGCCTCTTTGTCCATCTGTGAGAGTTGTTGCAAGCGGTCGCGCAGAGAGGTGACATCGTCTTGACTGACGATATTGCCGCACACCACAAAAAAGCGATTGTCTTCACGGCCAACGGCAATCATGCCTGAGCTGAGTTCGACTTTTTTTCCGACCTCACCTTCGACACGGTCGGCAGAGTAGCGAATGATGTTTTGCACTTGTTCAACAAAAATCGAAAACACTTTGCGTGTGACGTTGGCATCGGTTTCATCAAGTGCCATTTTTTGTTTTAACGCTTCACCCAGTGCATACAAAATCCCTTCCGACACATAGCCGGTAAAGGAAAAGATAATGCCTTTGCTATGCAAGTCTTGTTGAAAGTGATAGTAGGGCTGCACCAGCATACGGGGGATCTCCCTTTAAGCAGATCGTTTTAGAAACAAGCGCAAGAGTGTGCCACATTCTGTTTGATGCTGAGTTTGTGTTATGTCAGCGATTGGCGAGTGCATTTTTAATCTGTGTTGCGTATTGATGCAACAACTCGCGTGGTGGTTCTTTGCGTGGCCAACTTAATGCAACACCATCATCGACATGGCGCGGCAAGATGTGAATGTGAAAATGGAACACCGTTTGGTCGCCGGCTTTGCCGTTGGCTTGGAAGAGCGTGAGCCCCTGCGGTTGAAAAGCGTGTTGGATGGCTTGCGCGACATGATGCACCGTACGCATGACTGCCGCCGCTTCATCCGCTGTCAATTCAAACAAATTGGCGGCATGGCGTTTGCTGGCAACCAATACATGCCCCGGGTTCACTTGGCCGATGTCCATAAAGGCGACGGTTTGATCGTCTTCATACACCACCGCCGCTGGAATTTCACCCGCAATCAGACGACAAAAAATACATTCGCCAGCCGGCGAGGTGTCGATAAACATCGGCATGGTATTTCCTCTGCTTGGTCTAAGATGATTTCTTGCAAAATAATGCAGTCGGTGTGGTTTTGCCGTGTAAAACCGTCAATTTGGCACTTGCTTGGAACAACTGACGGTAGGCCGGTGGAAGACGTTGTATCACATTTGCTGACACGGCTAATACACAATCCTCTTCGCGGGTCATGCTTTCAAGACGCGCAGCGATATTGACGGTATCCCCAATCACGGTATGGTTTTTTCTTTCTTGGCTGCCAATATCCCCCAAAATCACTTTACCAAAATGACAGCCGACACCAAAACCCTCTGGGGTCGGTAATTTTTCTGCTTGTAATTGTTGCAACAACATTGGCCATTGTTGTTCAAAATCCAATGCTGCCGCGACTGCCGATTCGCACGCCCGTGCCTCACCCTCTAAACCAAAAATCACCATAATGGCATCGCCAATATATTTATCCACTACCCCATTGTGTTTCGATACCACTCGGTGCCAATGTTCAAAATAAATGTTCAACATTTTAGTAACATCAATTGCGCTTGCATTTTCACATAAATATGTAAAATTTTTAATATCAGAAAATAAAATGCAAAGAGACATATCTGTGGCGGCAACATCTTCTTGCAACTGTCTCTTATACACATCT
>NZ_JBSQVP010000045.1:0-27459 GCF_055136605.1 Aquaspirillum sp.
GTGGACGATGCGCTGGAGATTTCGGAGCAGACTGAAATCTAGCCGGCACCTTGCGGTCGTACGAGCACATTATCCGTGCGGCCGCTTTCTGGCATCATGCTGTATTCGTGCATTCGGCCAATTGCTGCCCTTCAACCCTCCGTCAAAGTCATCATTGGACAGGCTGCTCTGCTTCGGCTACAGACCTTGATGCTCAAGGTGGCGACAAGAATTGAACTGGCTCTTTCGACCTAATGTCATATGAAAACGCGTCTCGCCTAGGCGCTGCTTCACCGATGGAGGATAGCGCCCTCAACAGCCCCTTCACCTGAAGCTTATTCTTCGTCCTCTACCGCGCCCTGGTGATTTAGGCCGCTGTATTGAAGGAACTTACAACCATCTTCAAAAGTTAGGGCTTTTGCTCGGTCATCCTTCTGCGAGAACCTAGCTCGCCCTCCATACCTGCGTCTCGCCATCACTCCGTGAAGGAGCTTGTGTGCGGTGTCCAGATGCTTTGGTACAGAGGAGATAAACCCGATAGGAACCCAAAGGCCATTACTTCCTGGCAAGGACAGGTGGTAGACACCAACCATGAACGCGGTCGGATACAGCAGCAATTCCACCCGCCCGGCCATCAGCGGTCCCTCCTTTAAGGCCGGCCTGGAGAAATGGAGCTCATTGAGCTGGGGGTCACGGAATCTCGCGGTGACCTCGTTCTCTTGTCCTTGCTCCGCGTTGGCAAACAGAAACAGCGAATCAGAGGTCCCGCCGGTCTTCAGAACATTCGAGAACTGCGCGACTGCTTTCGAGAATGAGTCGCCCCGTCCCCACAGTTCATACTCTGGTGCCAGCCAAGCCATGGGCATCAGCAATTTTCCATGCCGACGCTTTCCCTCACGCCTGTCGCGGACACGGGCAACAATACGTTCTACGTTGTCGTGGAGATACAGGTTCCCAAAGACCGAATCCATCCCCTTCGGGTACTTGGCATTCCGGGTAACGTGGACATCTGCTAGGTAGCCCGCCAAGTCGAACTTCTTGCCTGTCAAATATTGCCCCATTAGCTTCAGGTCGAAGGCCTCAATGAACTCTTCCAAGCCAGGGGCACCGGGCGAAATTGTCTTGGGGATTGCAGCTGTGACCTCTTCATTAACGAACTGAAATAGCTCTGGCGGCGCCACCCGCTCAAAAGCCTCATCAATCTTCCGTTCTACTTGGCCCTCCTGGTCAATGGCAAACGACACTGGTACCGGAAGGTAGCTTCGCTTCTTACTCTCGATGTCCTCGACAGAATGGACACCGAAGGACTTATCTCGAAGGTCGTCCCGCATCGCAGCAATTTCAGGGTAACGCTGCCGGTAAGCGAGACGCGCTCTGTCTCTACTCTCTCCCAGAGCATCGTCTGCTGCATTTAGCTTGATGATGTTGTCTGTGGCTAACTCACCGCTCACCGACCGAAGTGGAGTAAACGAAATCAGGTCGAAGGTAACCGTGTCCTTTTTCAGCTCCACCTTGTTGAATCGGGGATAGTCACCACCAGCCTCTTCAAAGCGCTCAATGGCAAAAAGGCTGAGTTGGATGTCGTCCTCGATTAGCTCAATGAGTCCTTGCCGAGACAGAGACTCCACGACAGCCAAAGCCTCGCTATCCGTAAAACCGAAGTAGTCACGAAGGGCTGGCATTGAGACCCAGCCACAGATGCGCAGAAGCCTAAGAACGAACTCCGTGACGACCGGCAACCGCTCATCAAGGGCAATGTAGGCTTCGACCCGAAAGGTCTCGATGGGAAGACCAAAGGTAATACGATTAAATTCTGATGGAATGGTCATTTAATTCCCCTGAAACTGCTTCGCGGACAAAATGCTGGCACGGCCGGTTTCGGCCAACGACCGAATTTTGGTCAATGCCCTACCCAGTGGCAGATTGAGGTTCCTGCCTGTCCACATCTTGGTGGCGCCGACGATAAACAAGCGTTCCATTGCACGCGACATAGCCACGTTTACGCGATTCGGACTATTCAGGAAGCCTGGTGCATGCTGAGGGTTATTGCGGACAGTTGAGAGAATGATGATTCGGTTTTCCTTGCCTTGGTAGCTGTCGACGGTATCGACCTTGACCAGGCGACGGGCCTCGCCCAACCACGTGGCTTCCGCCTTCAATTGGTCGATGATTTGGCGTTGCTTCCCGTACATGCAAATAATGCCGATAGGCGGTTCCTGTGGTTGCAGGTCTTTCTTCAGGGTCGCCATGAAGTCATCGGACTCAATAATCTGGCGAAGCAGGTTCATAACGACGCGAGCTTCGGCCATGTTCCACTTGTCCTCACCACCTTCTGAAACCTGCTCGAATCCACGTTCTCCCAGCGGGGACGTGTCAATCCAAGTGACCTGGTTGGAAAAATGGTCTGGCAGTAGTTCGTAATACTTCGGCGGTACGCCACGTCCGGTTTCCAGCTTTCCGTTATAGAAGCAGGTAGAAACCACGTCACCAATGTCAGGTGCCATGCGGTATTGGCTCAACAGGGTTGTGCCTACCTTTCCGCCGTATTCAGAGTCGAAGATGCGCTCAAAGTCGCTGCTAAACAGCGACGAATCCTCTCCTACCGAGAAGCGCTGACAGATTGAATCTTTCACTTCCTCGGAGAAGGTTGGTGGTAGCTGACGATGGTCGCCTACCAGGAGAATGCGGTGCCCAGCCTGCATAGCAACAGCCAGTTCGCTTGGTGCCGCCCGGCCCGCCTCATCAATAATTACCCAATCAAAGATATTCTGGACAACGCCTGCTCCACGGTACCCAATGCCGACCAAGGTTCCGGCCACCACCGTCCTGGACTTGGCAAGAAACTCCGCGAAGTTAGCATCCGGCGACCCGAGGGCACTGAGCCACTCGTCGGACAGGTGTATTAACCGAGTCAAGCGCTCAACTGCATCCTTTGACCGGACTTCATGCTGTTGAACAAGTCTTCGCTGAAGCAGCGACACTGTTTCCATTGGAGAGAGGTCGGCTCCGACGTCGTAGACATCAGAAGCGATGTCGTAGAACGTCTCGACAAGTGCTCTGATGCGTGCGACCAGACCTTGACCTACCTGCTCGCCCTCAGATGCCTTCCTTTCCTCAAGCTTAGCGATGCGTTCGCTCAGCATGCCCAGCCGAAGGTAGAGGTCCACGAACTCGCCGGCGAAGTCACGAGGCAATCCCAGTGCGGACGCAAGGCCAACAATCCGCTCCTTCTGCTCAGCTTTGAATCGCTCGCGGTACGCCTGCTCAATCGACGTAGCGTGCAAGTGCCGAATTGAGTCAGAGACCGCAGACTCGCTGCCCAACCGAACTGCATTGAATTCAATGCCCTTGCTCCTGCATAGCTCTAACCCCTTCTCCAAGGCGTTGTTCACAGCTTCATGAGCCTGGCTGACCAAGAGGATTCGACGAGCGCTCTCTTTGGTCATCAAGTAATGCAGCAATGAAGCGATAAACCAGGTCTTGCCGGTTCCCGGAGGCCCCTGCAGCAAACTAATCGGCCCGTTTGCCAGGACCTTTCGGAAGGCCTCCTTTTGGCTGGGATTGAGCTTTTTATCGCCTTCAGAATACGCTTCAAGGTCCTCATCGGAGGGCTGGGCATATTCATTGGGTTGGAGCCCAGCGGTTTGCTCCCGCTCAAAGTAATCAATTAGCCCTGGGACGACAGCTTTGTCTCCAAGAATCCGGTCGACGGCAAACCGTCTCCGAGTAAACGACCCCTTTTCCAGGTTGCTAATGAGCCGCAGCTTGCTGCCAATCTTGAAATTGGCTTTCAGGAACGGCTTATCAATTGCCAGTTCAGCCAATTCCCCGAACGTCGTCTCTTTAAGATTGAGCTGACCACATTGTTTCCAAACCCCATCATTCGTCTGACTCTCAACGATGACGGTATCAGACCTCTCATAGTCAATAACGCCGTTGTCTGCATGGTATGGAATCAATATCTGGCCATCGTGCGAAGGATTGTTCCGCTCTTCGCCTGCGACAGTGACTGTCGTAAAGGCATCCTCCTCCGCATCCAGTAGTGCCTTCCAAAGCTCTGGTACTGGAACGCCAATCTCAGCAGAGGTCTGCTCCTCCGTAGACTCTTCCCCTTCATGCACCGTATCAATAGGTGCAGCAGCCGTCTCCGTTACCGCAGGAGGAGCTTGTACTGGGACTTTTCTCTTAATTCGCTCGTCTTGCAGCAGGACCAGCGCTAGTTCCCGGGCATCTGAGACAGAGGAGTCAACGAGGTTGATTCGGACGCGAACTTGAGCATCACCCAACGTCTGTGAGCGCAACAACTGGCTTTGGGAGATAGAGGTGGCACGAACGAACTCGGCAGTCTCTTCAGCAACATTCCAAGAAAAGGACAATTGCTTGCCGATACCGGTAACCCAAAAACGCATGCAGCCTTTGTATTTCTTATCCTCCCTAGCCTCGACGTGAAACGCGCGGTTATCAGCACGCATCTCCCCTGGCGCCATACCCGAGTAGGAAAGCTTTTGAACAAAGACATCAATCTCAGGGATTTCTTCGAGGTCACTTTGCCCGGCAGCCGCAACAGCCCTAGACAAAGGGTCTAAGGTAGACAGGGTTCTTTGCTCTAGGAGATTGGCAATCTCCTCATAAACCCGTGGTATCGGATATTCGCCTGCAGTCGGGTTTTCCCTCGAGCAACCCAGAAGCTCGGTCAACACCGCAGCGACGCTATACCGGTCCCGCTCAAACGGGGTCAGCGATTTGTAGTTGTCCGGGAGGTAAGCAGTTGTATAGTGGTCATCCGCCTCGAGGTGGAAGTCCAGGACGTCAATCAACACCACCGTTCCGTCAACCTTTACGATGACGTTTTGCGGGTGCAAGTCACCATGCGCGAACTCAAGCGCATGAATACGCTCAAGCGTATCCAGCATGGAACGAGACACTGACAGGCGGTCCTCGAAAGACGGGCCTTTATCCAGCCAGTCCGACAAGGTCAGCCCCTCAACCCACTCCAACGCGAGCAATAGGCTTCCGCGGGACAGTCCAAAATCAAACACCTTTGGCAGCCCAGGGATGCCGCAGCCTTTGATAACTCGAGCGCGCTCAAGGAAGGACAGCAAACGGACCGCTTGGTCTGGCTTCTTTGTATCGGGCTTTACCCCGAACCAGACCTTTACGAGCTTAGCCCCGTCAGCTTCATCTGACTTGAAGAAAAGAGCATCATCGGTATCAGTCAGCGTTACTCGGTCTGCTTGGTAGTCACTTTCGCGGGTCGCTGCTTTGAAGGCATCGAAAGCCTTCAGGTCGATGATATTTTCCTGCTTGCGAGCTGTAGCGGCATTGAACGCCTCGAGCATCTGACGTGCATTCTCAAACCTTTCGCCCGGCTCCTTGCTAAGAGCGCGCTTGATGAACTCCTCTAACACGCCGTCGAACGGGTCCTCTGCGCGCGACGCCCATTCATAGACGCCACCGACCTTTGGCGGTTTCTCACCAAACAGGATTAGATGTACCAACGCCCCCAGCATGAAGACATCGCGGCGATACGGCGTTGCGGCCGGCACCTCCTGTGCATCCTCAGGCAATGTCGACTGTTCGACCTTCACCTTGTCGCGGAAGGCACCCACCGTCTTCATTTCGGGATAGTAGGCGGCCGGGAAACCGGACAGGACCACCTTGGCTGGCCGGTCGAACCAGATGCTGTGGTCGCCAACATCCCGATGGGCCACACGAAGGTCATGTAGCTCAGCAAACTTGGAAAGGAGCGCCTTCGTCAGGGTCAGCCGTTCCTCTGCTGACAGCTTCGGTAGAACGCTGTGAGTGAACTCCGCCAAGCGTGTAACCTTGCTTGGCAGGAAGAACAATTCTGAAAAGTCCAAGGTGACGTCGTTCGGACTCTTACGCGCCACAGGCCGCAAAAGGCTTAACGACAGCTCTTCATTGCGGTCCGCCACATATTCGTAGACTCGTTGCTCACGAAGCCCTATGAATGACCGGTCTTTCTCTCCAATGAGCTCCAGGCCGATTGCAGTGAAATCCCATTGGCGCAGCAGCGCCAACGTAGTTTGGTCGTCCTTTGCCGCTGCCCGGAACTCGTTGTACAGCTTCCTGGGATGTTCGAAGATTGGATTGGGCTCAGGACGGAAGCCATCGACAATGTAGTCTCTGGGTTTGAACGACGGCCCTTCGAAAAACGCGTCGTACTTCACAAGGTAGTCCAGCGGGTTGAAAAGAACCTTGCCCCACAAATAGTTTTTGTAGCACGTCTGGTATCGGAAGGTCAGGAACTCGGTCATTGTCAGGACCGAGCGCTCTTCGTCGGGCGTCAACTTCATCGTTTTGACGTCCCCATGCATCACCACATACGAGCTGATGAATGGCGTCTTGTCCCGACCAATCTTCTGTTGCATCAAGCCAGCAAGCTTCTTTGCATTCAGATTGGCCTTGGCTACTGGCGATGTTCCTCGACACTCGCCATCCAAGTACCACTGTTGCCCATCCGATTCGAGTAAATTGCCATGCCAATTCTTTAGTTCAACGACGACGATATGGGCATGCGTGACAAGCACTAGGTCGAAGTCATCATCCCCCGCTCCTCGTCCGCCTCGAGCAATAGCAAATGAGGCATAACCCTTCCACTTACGACTGAAGTCCGAACCACTGAAATCTTTTTGGATTTGTTGGTGAGCCTCAACCTCGGCCTTTGGCACGCCGGTCTTTTTAAGGATTTTGATTTCCATTTTTGGTCTTTTTTATAGGCAGATTTGGCAATGCCCAGTTTAGGTCAACAGGTCAACACACTAGAAACATGCCGACAGCCTATCTCAAAACAGAGTCAGTTGGGAGTGATACACACCGCCAAAATGCCGGTAAATACAGGCCTAGAACTAAACTCATGGGACCTTGGTTATACCTATACCATTGCGGGTCACAAATTTACTGCTCAGGAACCATAACCGACCTTTCTAGGCGAGGTCGACAACTTCCGCTTCTGGCCGGGTTGGCTCAGTGACGTAGGCAACTAGCTGGCCAGAAAGCTGCCATTGAACGGGGGCAGACGCAGCGTTTGCCATCCGAATTGGATGGCTACCCCGACAGGCCGCTCATGGCCGACAGCACGAATGCGAAATCTTACCCCATACCAGTCACTTGCGCACAGGCCGGAAACTATGACTCCGATCAACAACTAAGGAGTCAAAGATGGAAACCATCAACAAACGCGAAGCCTGGAACAAGGGAAAGCTCGTCGGTCAGAAGCCACCCCTCAAGCCGAAGGACATTTGGGCTATCCGCATCCACCTCCAGAATGCTCATGCGGTCCGCGACCTCGCCATGTTCAACCTGGCCATCGACAGCAAGCTGCGGGGCTGTGATCTCGTCAGCCTGCGGGTCCGCGATATCACCCACGGAAACCAGGTGCTATCTCGCGCCATGGTGACCCAGAGGAAAACACAGCGGCCAGTGCAGTTCGAACTGACGGAGCCGACGAGGGCGGCAGTGTCGGCCTGGCTTGAGAAGTCACGTTTGCGCGGAGATCAGTTTCTGTTCCCGAGCAGGGTAGCAAAGTCGCCACACGTCTCGACACGGCAGTATGCACGGATCGTGCATCACTGGGCCGAATTGGCCGGTCTGGACTCATCGGTCTATGGGACGCATTCCATGCGGAGAACCAAGGCAACGCTGATCTACAAGCGTACGAAGAATCTGCGGGCCGTTCAGTTGCTACTTGGTCATTCCAAGCTGGAGAGCACCGTGCGCTACCTCGGCATCGAGGTGGACGATGCGCTGGAGATTTCGGAGCAGACTGAAATCTAGCCGGCACCTTGCGGTCGTACGAGCACATTATCCGTGCGGCCGCTTTCTGGCATCATGGAATGAGTGCTTTCGAGACTGATTACAGCCAGTCAGAAAATGGGGATGTGGAGCAGGCTCTCTACAATTAGCAGAGTGGTTCGCCGCGCCAAAGGACACCCATCAGACAGTTTCGTCAGTAGGTCTGCGTTACCCATTTCCTAGCATCCTCTATGGAGGAAAATACTCGTACAGGAAATGGGCTAAGTCCGTTGCTCATATACGCATTGACTACCTCTAACACATCTGGATTGCCACCGCACACAGCAACCTTAATCTTGTTGTTCGTTGCAGAGGCGGCCCCATCAATTGCTGCCGAATATTCGATTTCGCTTTCGTTACAAGCAAAGCGACCGCAGTCACTGAAGTCATGAATCGAGTAGTGCAAGATGTCAAAATCGGGGTGGGCATGTCCCCGTTCCTGCATGTGTATAAGCTCAGAAGCCGTGGCATCTCCCCACCATTTGATGAGCAGTCCATGTTTTTCTGGGATGATTTTGTATGGCACGGTTTCGGAATTATTTGGGTCGACTCGAGTCTAGTCCCCCCCCCAAGTTATGCAATATCACTTTAGTCGTAGCTGATCCCTGTCCAAACTAGGCTACGAATCAATCGGCTGCCAATGACTGCAAACTCCGCATACCTGTCATAGAGACTGGAAATCGATACTCCCGCTTCGGGTCGAATGTGTGAGTTCGCCGGGATAGGAAGCTGACCTTCGAGTCCGATTGCCGATGAGGGTCAGCTTACCGCCAGACTGCCGCCCGACAAGGACTGATCCGGCAACGGCAGCACTGGCCGAACTACTGCCTATCGCACACCGTTGTTATATACGGGACGCTTGATTCCTGACACCTGAGCGGCGACAAGATGTCTTTAAGCCCGTTATGGTCAATCTCCTGCATCAAAGCGAGCAGGCGACCGATCTCCCCCTCTGGAAACCCCTCGCGGGCGAACCAGTTAAGGTAGTTCGGCAATGATTGTTCCCTTGTGTTTGCCGAAAGGCATGACGCGGGAAAGCAGTAGTTCAAGATCCTCAGGGCGCATTCAACTCACATCGCTTTGGTAGGGATACGTCTGGAGGCGCGTGGACAATGATGAGAATTTTTTGCATACATGACTTCAAAGTGTCGATATCGATTGGTTTTTGGATATGTGATCCAGGACCTGAGCAGATCGTGTCCCTGAGCATGAATATTTTATGCCTTAGAGGTGTGTGACAGGTTAAAATTGACACTTGCGATGCTGCAATTTTGCTGCAATGGGTGCAGCAAATAGCAGGATTCTGCGGTAAGGTGCGGTAATCTAACCTGCTGTTTATCAAAGGTAATGTCGCGTATCTCTTTGATAAATATAGGGGCTAAAACGGACTGTTAATCCGTAGGTCCCTGGTTCGAGCCCAGGTCGAGGAGCCAGAATTCAAGAAAGCCCCACAGAATTGTGGGGCTTTTATTTTTTATCAAGTCAAAATCAGTCATTCTGATAAAAAACGGGCGCATTGCCGCGCCCGTTAACTATTTTTATCCCGCAAACACGGCATCCCAGAGTTTTTGAACAGCGGTATAGTGTTGACGTAAAGTCTGATCGACCTCGACCTTTGGCGCTTCATTCAGGCGTTTGGCATGTTGTAAGCGGCGATAGTGCCGATACGCTGCTTGTCCTGCTTCGGCCAATTCACGGTCGATTAAATCGGCATTCGCCGCCAATCCCAATAGTGCAATATTGCCAATATTGCCTGTCAGTTCGGGGAAGTAGTGCGAGTGCGCCAGCACCAGATATTGCACCAAGAATTCAAGATCGATGATGCCACCGTGGGCATGTTTGATGTCATGATCGACAGCAGGGTGGCTATCACGCATTTTTTCCCGCATCCCCAACACCTCTTGTCGGAGCACTTCGCGATTGCGTGGGGCCGCGAGGACCTCAAAGCGAATTTTTTCAAACTGATCGCCAATAGGTACATCCCCTGCCACAAAGCGGGCACGGGTAAGCGCTTGGTGTTCCCATAACCACGCTTTTTTCTGCTGATAATTGCGGAAAGCTTCCACCGTACTGACCAGCAAACCAGAGGCACCATCTGGACGTAGCCGCAAATCAATATCGTATAACACCCCAGCTGGGGTGGTGGCCGTGAGCCAAGTAGACAGTTTACGCGCTAATCGTGCATACAAATCTGCTGCGTCGGGGTGGGGGTCGTCATACAGAAAAATAATGTCTAAATCAGATACATAGCCTAATTCCTTACCCCCCAATTTACCGTAACCAACAATAGTAAATTTCGGTACCTCGATATGGCGTTTTGAAATATCTAACCACGCGTGTTTTAGCGTTGCTGCCAATACGGTATCAGCTAACAGCGAAATTTGGTCAGACAGCGCCTCTAATGGCCACATTCCCGCTAAATCCTGCGCCACTAAACGAAATTGTTGGGCATGTTGGAAATGGCGCAGTGTGTCCATTTTTGCTTCAACATCTTTACCGCAGGCTGTTAATTTTTCGTCGAGTTCAGTGGCGAGTTGTGCCCAGTTGGGTTCGGCGTATAGCACACGCGCATCAAGCAATTCATCAAGCAAAATTGGGTGGCGGTTGAGATAGTTCGATACCCACGGGCTGGCAGAGTAAAGTGTGGCCAACCGGCGCAGCGTTTGTGGATATTCATTCAACAAAGCCAAATATGGCCCACGTCGGCTGATGGTTTCCATCAAACTTAAAATACGCACTAAAGTTTCATCGGGATTAGCAAACCCTGCTGCGACTTCAATTAAAGACGGAATCAAACCATCAAAACGCTTGCGATTGGTGTCAGGAAGCTGGCGATAGCGTTGGCTATTGGCCAGCGTCGCCAGATGGCGGGCAGTTTCACGGGCATGATGATAGCCTAAAATAGCTAAGCGGTTTTCTTGTTCATCGTTGGGTTCGCCGCTGGCATCTTGCCATAAGCTGGTGAGAGGATGCGAGCTGTGGTCATCAGAGGGTAAAACAAAGACTTGTTCAAAATGGCGATGCACCTGATTGCGCAAACGATTTAGCGAAGCAATAAAACCATCCCACCCAGGATAATCCATGCTTTCTGCAATTTTGAGCTGCATCTCAGTTTGGGTGGGCAAGGTTTGCGTTTGCTGATCGTCTAAATACTGTAAGCGATGTTCTAAATCACGCAGAAAACGGTAGGACTGTTGCAACTCATCTACCGTATCGGCTTCTAATAATTTCAGATTAGCCAGTTCTTGTAATGCGGTACGGGTTGAGCGTGTTTGTAAGCGTGGTTCACGGCCACCGCGAATTAACTGAAACACTTGGGCAATAAACTCGATTTCACGAATCCCACCGGGCCCCAATTTGATATTGTCGGCCATATCACGCCGCGCCACTTCGCGTTGGATTTGGGCATATAAATCACGCATGGCGCCATAGGCGTTGTAATCAAGGTATTTGCGATACACAAAAGGTCGCACGATATCGGATAGCCCCTGATCTTCACCACTGATAATCCGGCCTTTGATCCAAGCATACCGTTCCCATTCTCGTCCTTGGGTCAGCAGATAATTTTCAAAAGCATTGAAATTCATCACCAACGGCCCTGAATCACCATAAGGGCGTAGTCGCATATCGACACGGAACACAAAACCATCACCGGTTGGTTCAGCAATGGCTGCGATCAAACGCTTACCTAAACGAGTGAAAAATTCTTGGTTCGAGAGACTGCGTGATCCGTTGGTTTCGCCGTTTTCTGGATAGAGAAAAATCAGGTCAATATCTGAACTGACGTTCAATTCATACCCACCCAATTTACCCATACCCACCACAATCATAGATTGTGGCGTCTGGCTTTCGTTGCCGATGGGCTGGCCATATTGTGCTAATAGTGTGGCTTCGATATGGCGGTGGGCCGTATCGACAGTGACGTCGGCTAACAAGCTAATCGTGGTTAATACTTCATCGGTATCGGTCAAACCACCCACATCACGCACAATCAACCGCGCCATGACCGCCTGCCGCAATTTACGCAAAGCACGCTTTAAGGCGTCCTCGTCATGGGCGGGGATGTCTTGTAAACGCGCCAACATGGCCTCTTGGGTAAAAGGCTGGTCGTGATGGCGCAGAATATCTTGTGCAACATCAGGGGCAGAATCGAATAAGCGTCGTAAGTAGTGACTATGGCCAAGGGCACGGCTGACAGCAGGGGCATAAGACATCGCATTCTCCTAGAAACTCACACCATTTTCGCACGAATGATGAAGCAATAAATGAGATTCGTCTGCTGGGTAAGGTATACGTTAGCGACGAAACACCCAGCGGTGGGTATCAGATGCTTCTGCGGTAAACCGATAGCCTTCACGGTCAAATTGTTTTAGCTGTTCGGGGTTTTGAATACGATGGTCAATAGCAAAGCGCACCATCAGCCCCCGCGCCCGTTTTGCATGGATGGCAATGACTCTATAGCCGCCATTTTTTTGTTCTTCGAATACTGGTGTGATGATATGAAAAGCAGGGTTAGCCGTCACTGATTTGAAGTATTCCTCAGAGGCAAGGTTAATCAGTTGTTGTGAGCCCATTTCGGTTAGGGTGTGGTGCAAGGTGGTACTGATGCGCTCACCCCAAAATTGATACAAGTTTTTTCCGCGTGGATTGAGTAAGCGTGTGCCCATTTCTAAGCGATAGGCTTGCATACGGTCAAATGGACGCAATACGCCATATAAGCCCGATAAAATACGCAAGTGGCGTTGGGCAAATAGCTGTCCCGCGCTATCTAAACTGGCCGCATCCAGACCTTCATACACATCACCCATAAAGGTATACAGCGCGGCACGGGTGTCTTGTGGCTGGGGAATTTGCCAATCGTGGTAGCGAGTGAAATTCAGATAGGCTAATTTGTCGCTGATTTGCATGAGTTCGGCTAATTCAGCAGGAGTTTTTTGTCTTAACACTGCAACCAGCTCTGCCGCTTGTGGCAGTAGTTCAGGATCGGTGTGGTGGGGCAGTTGGTAGGGAGTGTCGAGGTCGAGGGTTTTGGCGGGGGAAATCAGCATTAACATATTCAAAAAACCTTGGGGAATGGGGCAAGATGGTAGATTGTACCGCCATTCGGAATCTTGCTATGCGCGGTAATTTTGTCTATTATTCATCCCCTCTTCTTTGCCATGCAAAGTGCGCAGTTTTGACTACGGGGTGTAGCTTAGCCTGGTAGAGCGCTACGTTCGGGACGTAGAGGCCGGTGGTTCGAATCCACTCACCCCGACCAATTGTAAAGTTTTGATGTGCCGATATAGCTCAGTTGGTAGAGCAGCGCATTCGTAATGCGAAGGTCGTAGGTTCGACTCCTATTATCGGCACCACAGACACTAAAAGCAGTGCCTAGCATTGCCAAATAAACCCAGTAAAAGCCTTGTGCCTACTGGGTTTTTTGTTGTTTGTAGTGGCTGATTGGCAACTGCCGTGATATGACGAACATTATTTCGCTTATGTAACCTAGCCTATCAAATTTTAGCTTAAATAACGGTATCCTTCCTCACAAAACCAATCAGAACCAGCTAGCGCTCTGTACATTGCCGCTTGCCAACCGTTCAGGTTGGCTTTGCTCCATGAGCGCGCATCCTCGCTTAGAATAAATCGAACCTCATCTTTACCACCACGATCACCTGCCGCTTTCAGTTTTTCAGCAATGCCAGCGAGTGTTTTTCCTGCTTGCGAGGCATAGAGTTTCGCTAAATCAAGTTCTTCAAAGTGCCAAACAAGACGCTTAGCCAGCGTTTTATCACAGTCGTTTGGCGGCGAAACGCGAAATCTGAGCGCGGGAGGTCTAGTTTGATCCAAATCGGCGACCAACCAGGTGTCAGCTGGCAATTCGTCGTAGTACGGGTGAATAAACTGCTGATCAGCAGCCGCTGGGTGGTATTCGCTTTTTGTATGGTTGCATTCGTGGCAGACAGGAACCAGATTAATTGGAGTTACTGCAAGGCTTGGATTTTTGGCTTTCGGTAAGTAATGATCCAGTGTTGATACATCGCGTTGGCCACACATTGGACAAGTGCCGTTTCTCGGAGTCAGCATCAACTTATCATAGTATTTCTTTCGAACTGGGGAGGATTTTCTGGCGAAAACGGTGACGTACAGGTCCTCCATTTCCGAAGTTGTTACGGATTTTGCTACACCTTGTTCGGTCTTGATTTCATAGAAAGCAAGTGACTTAGCTTTTGCTTCGTAGGTGCTTTCCGCTGCGACTATGTCTGCTGTAATTCCCTCAAGTCTTGTCTTGAGATTTTTATCTCTTTTTACAGGGATGCATTCTTTAAAGACAGCAGAAGCGGAGTATTCGGGACACTCAATTTCCAGCATCTTGCTTCCCCCTACTGCTTGCGGCAATCAGACCGCGTGTAATCGCTCTTGCCTCCGACCCTAGTTGATCACCGAAATGATCAAGCACTTCTTCATAGCCTAACCCCGTCTCCACGGCCTTCTCCAGCAGGCTGTGGAAACCTGAGCGCGTGACCTCTAAACCAAAGACCTCGCTGGTCAATACTCCGACATTCTCACCAAATGTCTCAAGCGTTGGCCGTTCGGCTACAGACACCACACCAGAACGACGCAGTTTCCAGACGCAGGACATCGGAACTTCTTGCAGAACGACCGGGGAGTGGGTAGCCACAATCGCAACCCCGTTGCGCTTACCCAGTAAGTCAGCTACCGCTCGAATGAATGCAGCAAGGAGAGGGGGATGAAGATGCCCTTCCGGCTCATCCAAAATCACTAGCGTCCGCTCGTCAACGAGCTCTACCAAGCGAGTAATTGTCAGTAGAACGATTGCGTGCCCTGAGCTTAGCCTCCTGAATAGCCACTTGGCGGCATCGCGCCAAGTGGCTTCATCGAGCTGAAGCAACTCTCCAACACCAGCATCTTCAAATAATGGATCGGCTTCAAGTGTCGCTAGAGATTGAAGCCAACGCTTTGCTCGTGGTCCGCTTCTGCATACGCTAAGGCTTTGCACAAAATCCTCGGCCAGCATTTCAGGTGTCTTTACCTGAAAAATTTCTCCTCTACCTTCTTCGATTTTATGTCGCAAGCCAACCTGGGAGGCACGCATTCCCGAATCAATCGCCGGCGGGATATCAAAATCATCGAATGCGCTGAACGAAACGGAAACTACGCCAGCGAATTCCCAATCATTGGCGTTATCTCCTAGACGCTCCAGCAGCCCGCTCTGTGCATCGGCCTGCGTGCCGCGTAAAACAGACCGGATTAAGTGTTGAATGCATCGCGTCTTTCCGACACCATTCCGCCCAATCAGCACATGAACATTTGTGGGAGGCTCCGTGTGAGGCTTTACCTTGAAGGTTAAAGTGGGTGGCTTTTCTCCCCTTTCGCTTACGGGGAATGTGAAGCTGAACTCAAAGCGGGTCAATACAGCATCCCCCTGAGCTAGTCGGTGATAGCGATTTCGGACATTACGCTGCTGAACATCTCTAAGGAGCGATTCCGACATAACGTCTTCCGAAATGTTCTCCTCGAAGATGGCCAAATCGTAGGCACAGTCTCGCAGTCCCTTCAGGATTGCAATCCTGAAATCTTCATCAAGCTCGTTTAGCGTCTCGTAGTAGTTTTCACTTTGGCCTATCGAGAAATGTTGCTTGTCGAGATTGTCAAACTCAGTGGGAAGAGTTGGTGCTCTGAATCCTATTTCCAATACTTCGCCCCTGCCTCGGGGTTGCAACCCCTTTTCACCAATTTTTACTGAGCCAGGGAAGTGGTCTTTTCCGGCACCGTCAATTACATGTACCGAGAATTGAGTTCTGTACTTAGCCCAATCATCCCATCTGTCGATAATCAGATAGACGTGATCTCTTTTTCGAGATGAGGAGTCTGGAAGATTTTCCATAACTGAAAAAAGAGGAGAAGACAATTGCATTGTGTAAAATCCTCGCATCAAACGTGTGCTTGAAATCTGGATCGGATTTGTATCACTTGTAGATATCTCATCCCCACAGCCTCTGATGCTGATCACCAGTTATATCATTTCCGTAGGGGCCATTTTTGTACTCACTAAAATAATTGCTTTCCATTGCAGTTTTTTGCAGTTGCTGGCCATGTCGTGAGTTGAGTTTGTTATTCTCAATTTTCCGCTAAAAGCCGTTGCCAGCGGGGTTTAGCCACTGGTAGTGCTAAGCTGATTCAGCAAATACAGATTGTTCTTCAAAACAAGACACCCGATTACGTCCTTGGGACTTGGCAACATACATTGCTTGATCAGCATGTTGTTGGATCTCAAACATTGACTGATCATCATATTGATTGCGGGCGACGCCAATACTGGCGGTAATTCGCAGTCGTTGGGTGTTATCAATCATGGGCATAAGCTGTTCAACCGTTTGCCGCAGGCTTTCAGCCAACAACAGCGCGTCATACAGTGAGGTGTTAGGTAAGAAAATAGAAAATTCCTCACCCCCTATTCGTCCCAACATATCTTGTGAGCGAATGTGATCGTTAAGCGCTTTCGCCACTGTTTTTAAAACAATGTCTCCTGCCGCATGACCGTAATTGTCGTTAATCGATTTAAAATGATCGAGGTCAACAAATAACACCGCATAGTCAGTGTGATGTTGTTTGGCAGCAGCAATGGCCGCATCACAGCTTGCATAATAAGCACGTGCATTAAGCACGCCGGTCAGCGTGTCGTGGCTGGCCATGTGGCGCAGTTGATGATTCGATTGTTGCATCCGCACAAAATAAGAAATAGCGCGGTTGACGTAGACATGAAAAAACACCGCAAGATAGAGAATACTGATAAGCAACGTTGCCATTGCATTCGGTGAATAGGGGGCGTCAAGATGGCGATTACCCAATGCCAACCCCACTACTGTTACTGCTGTGACCAGCGCGCCTGCTCGCCGACCAAGTAAAATATATACACCCGGGATATTGACCAAAAACCACAACACCCGTAGCTCATCTTCCGAGACAAATATCAGCGCCGAGGTATATTCCAATAAGCAAACAATCTCGTATACACAGGCAACCCAAAAAAATCGCTCTTTATGCCCACGCAACAGCCACCACAACAGCGTTGCGCTAAAAGTGAAATAACCCATCGAGCGAACATGGTCTGCCGACATCGGGTTGACTTTGGATTGTTCTCCCAAAATAAATAAGGCGGTACAAATTGCGCCCGAAATCAACACCACACACAGAAAACGGTAGCGAAATTCTTGTAATTCTTCCCGCTCGCCAAAGCTTGCCCGACCAAATAGCAGTTTCTCAAGTGCCGTCATTGCTGTCCTCGCTGTGCGGTGTTGTTGAGAGATACTATAGGCGAATATCATAATTATTTCAATATTGGCAAAAAAAGTATATTTAATCAGGTAATATCTTCACGGCATGTCAGATTATTTTTGATTAAGGTAGGAAATCACTATGCGTATTTTGCACACGTCTGACTGGCATTTAGGCCATCTCCTTTTAGGACAATCACGCCATGCCGAACATCAACGCCTGATTGCATGGTTGGGCGAACAAATTCGGCAACAGCAAATTGATGTCGTGTTGTTGGCTGGGGATGTGTTTGATAGCGCAACGCCTACCAGTGCCGCACGTGAACTGTATTTTGAATTGGCGATGACGGTTGCAGCAGCGGGAGCGCAGTTGGTGGTAGTGGCGGGAAACCATGATGCGGCAGCGACTTTGCAAGAAAGCCGTGTATTACTGGAAAAATTACAGACTTGGGTGATTCCACACCGCCTATTAGCAGCAGACCATGTGCGATTGCTAAAAAACCGACAGGGCGAGCCGGCATTGTGGTTGGCTGCTGTGCCGTATCTGCGGCCACATGAAGTATTGCTCAGTCGAGCAGGGCAAGATGCAGAAGAAAAAGAATTGGCTTTGCAGCAAGCGATAGCCGATTGCTATGCCGAAATCTTTTTCTATATCCAAGCGCAACAAACTACCCTTGCTCGGCCTGTGCCGATCATGATGACCGGCCATTTCACAGTATTAGGTGGCAGCAGCAGTGAATCAGTGCGTGAAATTTATATTGGTAAGTTGCGCGGTTTTCCGGCGACAGCCTTTCCAAAGGTTGATTATGTGGCGCTTGGCCATTTACATCAGGCACAGCATATTTCTGCCCCCTTGCCGATCTATTACAGTGGCTCACCGTTGGCGTTGAGTTTCGATGAAGCAAGCCAACAAAAATCCATGAATCTGATCGAGTGTCAATCCGATGGGCTGCAAGTTCATACACTGCCCGTACCGTGTTGGCAAGCCCTCGCCAGTATTCAAACGTCGATGGAGACTTTGGTGGCTGACGTCGAATCACGGTTGTCACAACTTGCCATTTCACCACCACACACCCTATGGCTAGAAATTGTGTTGACCGATCCGCAAACCAGCCGTGATGTGGTGGATCAAGTGCGTGAACAACTGGCATCGTATCCGGTGCAAGTATTACGGGTGAAACGGGCTCTGCGAGAGGTCAGCCTATTGCAACCCGCTCACACGGTGATGTTGCATGAATTATCGGTGCAAGAGGTATTTGAACAATGTTTAAGCCAAACCGAATTTGATGCAACAACCTGCCAAGCGTTGCAACAACGTTTTGACTTGGTTTGTCAGCAACTGGAAATCATGCAATGAAAATCTTGAAACTGCGGCTTAAAAATCTCAATTCACTGCGCGGCGAATGGACGATTGATTTTAGCCAAGCACCGTTTACACAAAGCGGCTTATTCGCGATTACCGGCCCAACTGGGGCAGGCAAATCAACTTTGTTTGATGCGATTTGTTTGGCCTTATATCACGAAACCCCACGCTTAAAAGTCATCTCGACCAAACAAAATCAGCTGATGACCCGCCATAGCACCGAATGTTTAGCCGAGGTGGAATTTGCGGTACAAGGTGAGGTGTACCGCGCTTTTTGGGGGCAACGGCGCGCCCGTGGCAAGATGAATGGCACATTGCAAGCCCCGACAGTAGAACTGGCACGCGGTGACGGTACGATTCTGTGTCATCAAATTCAAGACAAACTGAAAACCATCGAAAGCTTAACTGGCCTGAATTTTTCGCGTTTTACCAAATCGGTTTTACTGGCACAGGGTGGTTTTGCTGCCTTTTTACATGCCCCGATCAATGAACGTGCCGAGCTATTAGAGCAACTGACCGGCACCGAAGTGTATGGCCAGCTGTCACGGCAGGTGTTTGAACAAACCCGAGAAAAAAAACAGGCGCTATCACTGTTAAAACAACGGGTCGCTGATACTGCGCTGTGGACGGAAGAAGAACGTCATCAATATTTGCAACAACAGCAGCAGGGGCAACACGAACTGCAACAATTGAAGTTGGCGATTGCGGAATGTGAGCAACAACAGGTGCGTTGGCAAACATGGCAACAGGCCTTGGCCGACTATCAACACGCGCAGCAGGCATTAAACAATATTGAACAGGCAGCGAATGACTATGTCGAGCAAGATCGTTGTCTGGAACAAGCCAAATTGGCCCGCGACATTGCCCCAGATCATCAGCGTTGGCAGGAGGCCGAACAGCGTTATCAGCAACTGACAACGCAATTTCACAGTGAACAACAACGCCAACAGCAGCAACAGCAACAACTCCACCAATTGGCAAAACACGGTGCTCGTTTACTGCAACAGGCACAACAACAGTGGGAGGTGGACAATCAAAAGACCTTAGCTACCTTACAACACTATCAAGAGAAATTAGCACACAGCCCACACATTGCGACATGGCAAACTCAATATGCCCTTTGGCAACAGCAGTGGCAGGCGCTGCAACAAGAACAAGTCAAAATAGATGGCGTAGCCGCACAACTTGCCGAACAACAACGCCAACTCACCACCGCGCAAACGGCTTCACAACGGCAACAACAGGCGGTAGAACAAAAAAAACGGCATTTGTCTGAGCAAGAGCAACAGCAACAACAATTACAACAACAGCTTGCCGAGCAACTGGGCGATCAGCCTAACCTTGCTGCTTTGTATGAAAGTTGGCAACAACAGCAACAGTACCAACAGCAATGGCAAACTGTGTTGGCATCGGTGGAAACATGGCAACAGCTGGCCTTAGACATCTCGACCCTCGAACAACAACAGCAACTCGCGCAGCAACAATATACCGCCGCGACAGAAAAACGAGATGAGGAAGCGGATTGCTATCAAAAACTGAAACAGCAGCTACAAACCCTCCAACAACAAGCCGAACAAGCCCGTTTTATCGAACAATTCGCCGACCACCGCACCAAACTGCAAGCAGGTGAGCCGTGTCCGCTGTGTGGTTCGCGAGAACATCCGGAAGTGGCGACCTATCACCGTATTGAGAGTGATGCGTTCACCGTCGAGATAAAAGCGTTAGAAAAAAAACTGGCGGCTTGTGAAGAGCGTGGCAAGACGCAGCGCGATGTGATGACACGGGCTGAACGGGATAGCCAACACCTACAACAACGCGGTGAGGAGAAGCAAAAACAACAAGACAAACTCGAGCAAGAATGCCAAGGATTGATACAGGCTTTGGGGATGCCGCTATTGGCATGGCAAGACACCATGACACTGCTGCCACAGTACCAGCTAAATTTCCAACAACAATATCAAAAGTTTAAGCAACGTCTTGATGTGGTGCAGGGCTTGCATCAGGCACTGATTGACATTGAAAAAGCAATACAGCAGGCAACACAGCAATATCATGCTGCCAATCAGCAATGGCAACAACAGCAAACGGTGTTGCATGAAGTGCTCACCCAACACCACCAGTTAGCCACCACCTTGCAACTGTTACAACAGCAACAACAACAACGTGAGCAACATCTTCAATCCACTTTGCCCGGAAATGCGGCAGACCTTGCACAGCGTTTAGCGCAGATTGCCGAACAGCTGAAACACTGGCAACAGTGGCAAGCCGCACAGCAAGAAGCGGTTTTACAGCTGCAGCAACAGCATCTGCAACAGCAACAACTGGCACAGCTAGCGACGTTGTGGCAACAACGGTTAGCTGAAACAGCAGACAGCGTGGGGCAAGCAAGCGCAGAGGATAGCGTGTTTCCTACTGATGAAACCCGTTGTGATGAAATGTGGCAAAAACGACAGCAACAGGTCTTGCATACCGCCGGTGTGTTAAGCCAATTACAACAACAATTGACTGCACAAGCGTTAGCACGACAACAGCAACACCAGCGCTGGCAACAGGCCTTGCAACGGGTTGGGTTTGCCGATGAAGCGGCGTTTTTACAGGCTTGGCGAGATGACACGGCGTATCACACGTTGTCAGCACAACAGCAACAACGACAGCAACAATGGCAACAAGCACAACATGAATGGCGGATGCGAGAAAAGCTGTGGCAACAACAGCAAATGCTTGGCTGTCCGGCCCTATCAGAGACAGAACTCGCCGCCCAGTTAGCGCAACGGCAAACAGCACAAAACCAGCTGCAAACACAGTTGGCTCAGTGGGCATTGTTGCTACAACAAGATACCGAAAAGCGACAACAACAGCAGTTGTTACTACAACAATATGCGCAGCAACAACAAGACTATGATTATTGGGAAAAACTCGACCAGCTGATTGGCTCAGCCCAAGGCGACAAATTCCGCCGCTTTGCACAAGGGCTGACCTTGGCACATTTAATCACGCTGGCGAATCAACATTTGGCAATGTTGGAGGGGCGCTATCGGTTACAGCGCAAACTGGATGCGGAATTAGAGATGGAGATTATTGATTTATGGCAGGGTGAGGTTGAGCGTGACACCCGCACTTTGTCAGGGGGGGAAAGTTTCTTGGTCAGTTTGGCCTTGGCTTTGGCGCTGTCGGATTTAGTCAGTCACCAACTACGGTTAGATTCGCTATTTTTAGATGAAGGGTTTGGTACTCTCGATCCTGATACCCTTGAAACAGCATTGGCTGCCTTAGACCGCTTGCACGCACGCGGCAAAATGATTGGCATCATCAGCCATGTGGAAGCCCTGAAACAGCGCATTCCAGTACAAATTAAAGTCAGTAAACAACATGGTTTGGGTGTGGCGAAGTTAGAGATTGTCGGCTAATACCATTGCCAGCAGGGGAATCCCTGCTGGCGGGTCAGATTAGCCCCGTTGCAATTGACGCAAACGCCAAATCATTAGCTGCAACGCGGTGAAATACATCCACAGCACCAAAGCACAAATACTGGTCCATGCTTCCAATTGCAACGCGAATAACAACACTGCAAATCCATTGAGCAACAGCAAAATGGCACAGACGATATTGAGGGCGACAAAGCGCGTTTTTAAGAAAGCCGCACGATCGACTGCGCGCCCGCGCCAATCGCGTATTTTGTCCACCTCGCCCCGTTTACCGACTAAAAAGGCAAGACGAATAAAATGTCCGGCCATAAAAAACATAAATAGAAACAAAGCCCAATAGAAAATAAGCGATAGCATGGTGTCCAATCCTTAGGTGTGTCATTTATAAGCGGCTGGCCCGCCGTTTGGCATTTTCTAGTGCGGCTAACCCTTGTGCATGATAAATCCCTTTTTTGCGTGCCCGTTCGATCGCAATTCGGGTCAGTTGCGCCGTAGCTAGACAGTCGCTGATGGCGTTGTGACGGGCAAAGACGGTGATGCCAAAGCGCTTGAGCCAAGTATCCAATCCCACCGGCCCACCATAATGCTCAGGAAACAAAGCGGGCAACAACCAAGCCAAATCTAACCACGGCGCTTGATATTGAAAACCAAGATAGTGCCGCATCGCGCGCGCCAACATCGCCTCATCAAAAAATGCATGGTAGGCAACCAAAGGGCGCTTGCCATTAAATTCTAAAAAATCTAGCAAAGCTTCGGCAGGTTCACGGCCATTGCGTTGGATATTGCCGCTGATGCCATGAATTAAAATATTTTCGTGGCTAGAAACAGTTTCTTGGCGCAACACCACTTCGAATGCCGCTGTGGGTTGTAACAACAGTCGATCTAACGACACCGCGCCAATCGCAATCAAACTGTCTTTACGCAAATTGAGGCCACTGGACTCAACATCAACAATATCCAATCGCGCACTACCAAATGGCTGTTCCCAATCGTCAGCACGCGGCAACGCCTGCCAGCGGGCTAAACGGTCTTGTTGTATCGCCGTCAGCTGCACGCTTGGCGTGCGCCAAAAAGCCAATTTTTTCAGCCAAGTGCTCATAAGCTATAGCGGGTTTTTAGGTGAGATTGCAAACGACGTGCTTGTTGTAACGACTCTTTTAACATTCGCCGTTCTAGCGGATTTAACTCATCAACACGCAATAAATTGGCTCGTGATTTGTCGGTATTCGGTTCTTGTTGTAGCCGCAGGCGCAGTAATTGAATAAAACGGAACGCATCTAATATGGCGTGTAACACATCGGGATGAATGCCACTTTTTGGCGCGGCTTGTTCTAAGCGCGATAAGGTATTGGTCGCCGCCACGCCATGCGCCAAGGCCAACACCCGCGCCGCATCAACAAACAAACGTGCCCCAGATTTTTTCAGGTCTAACCAACCGCTTTGACCTTGGTGGGTTTCGGTCACAAAGTCGCGTACCAAACCCAGAGGAACATGAGAACTGAGGGCATTGCCGGCTAACATGTGTTGGAACATGGTATTGCTGCTGACGTGGTGTAAAAGATATTTTGTCAGACGCTGTGCCAGTGATTCCTCGCCGGCTAAAGGGCGCAAGTCAAAGAAAATAGTGGCGGCTAACAAGGCTTTGGGATCGGGCGAGCTGATCCAATGGCTGAATTTACGTTGCCATGCGTCCAGCGACAGCGTGAGGTCGGGATTGCTGGCCATGATATGCCCCTGACACAGCGGGAAACCGCATTGATCGAGACCCGCCACGACTTCAGCAGCAAAAGCAAGCAAATTGGGTTTGACCTCTTCCTCTGGCCGTTCGCTCAGATACACCAAGCCGTTGTCTTGGTCGGTGCTGAAAGTTTGTTCCTCGCGGCCTTCCGAGCCAAAGGCTAACCAACACCATTGAACATCATGTAAATCGTGTTTAGGCAGAGTTAAGGCAATCACCTGCCGCACAATACAATCGTTCATTGCTGACACAAATTGGGTCAATTGTTCTGGCCCAAGCCCCTGTGCCAACAAATTATAAGAAAGCTGCTGTAAATCTTGCCCTGCCTGTACCAAACTGGCTAAGTCGCTGGCGTGTTCGATCCGTTGGCGCAATTCGCGCAGGCCAACACGCTGCATCGCGAATAAATCACGCTCAGAAATCACGCCACGCAAACGGCCTGCCCCATCGACGGCCAGCACATGGCGAATACCACGAGTGGCCATGGCTAATGTGGCATCGTATGCCGTTGCATGTTCTGAGAGGGTGAAGGGGGCATGAGTCATCACTTGACTGATCGGCGTGTCCAGCGGCGTGTTCGGTAGCAACACGCGTGGCAATAAATCCGATTGCGTCAAAATCCCGATTGGGACACCGGCTTCGGTAATCACCATCGAGCCGGCCCGTGCCGCGTGCATGGCGGTAAACGCCTCGGCTAATGATGTGTCGGGCGCGCAGGTAATCGGTTCTCGCCGAATTAACCGCGACAGTGATGCCGCCATGCCTTGTTGTTCTAAGGCTTTTTGTTGAAACGACTGCTGCATATTGAGATGGGTTTGTCCCAACAGGGTAGCAAGATAGGCGGTACAAAAGCGATTAAACTCGCTGCTTTGTTGCAAGAGCTGATGAAAGTCTGCACTGGCCAACTGATAGCAAAAGGTATCTTCTGCTGCCGTGTAGCGATTGACGGTGGGACGGTCGCCACTGGCTGCGCCAATTGGGAAACATTCGCCTTCTTCTAATAAAGCATGGGTGTCTTGCGTCGGGCCACTGGTGGCACCGTCCACACGAATGGCTCCACGTTGCACAATATAGAAATAAGCAGGGGCGCCCATTTCTGGCTCTAACACAATATGCCCTTCGGGGTAATAGGCGAGGGCCAGACGTTCGGCAATAAACGTCAAGTCCTCTGCTTTCATATTGTCAAAGGGCGCATGTTTCGACAGAAATTCGACCGTGGCAAGACACAAAGTAGCGTTAGCAGTCATAGGGTGTTCTATCTGTGGGCAGGGTTTTTCTCAAGCAGACCCAACAATCGGTTTTCTTGAGAAAAACCCCGACCTCTCGGTCGGGGTTATCTGAAGCAACTCAGGATTAGTGAGCGTGGGCTGTACCTGCACCACGTGGTGTACGGATATCTTCCACCAAGTGTTGGATATGGTCAGGGCAGGCTGGTGTGACACGAGACACAATCAGCGCAACCACCACGTTCAAGATGGCACCCACACTACCGATGCCCTCTGGCGAGATACCAAACAGCCAGTTAGCAGGAATGTTCTCTGCCATAGGTGTGATAAAGATACCTTTGAAGTAGAGAATGTAGCAGAAGGTGAAGATCAGACCGGTCAACATCCCTGCAATCGCACCTTGGGTATTCATCTTCTTCGAGAAGATACCTAACAAGATGGTTGGGAACAGCGAAGCGCAAGCCAGACCGAAGGCAAACGCCACCACCTCCGCCACAAAGCCGGGTGGGTTGTAGCCTAGGTAACCGGCAACCAACACCGCCACAGCCGAGGCTGCACGACCGGCCATCAATTCGCTCTTCTCGGAGATATTCGGTGCAATCACGCCTTTCAACAAATCATGCGAGATAGCGGCCGAGATCACCAACAACAGACCAGCGGCAGTGGACAAGGCCGCTGCAATACCACCAGCAGCAACCAAGGCAATCACCCAGTTAGGCAACTGTGCCACTTCAGGGTTGGCCAACACCATGATGTCACGGTCAACGGTCAACTCATTGCCTTTGTAACCCAGTGCTTCTGCTTTCGCTAACACCTCTGGGTTCTTTGACTTGTCGTTGTAGTGTTGAATCAGGCCATCACCGTTTTTGTCATCCCATTTCAGCAGACCGGTTTTTTCCCAGCGTTTCATCCACTCTGGGCGATCTTCTGCCTTCAAGTTGGCTTCTTGTGCCAGCAACGGCTTATCTTGAGCAACGTGGGTGTTCACGGTGGCGATCACGTTGTAGCGAGCCATTGCACCCACTGCTGGCGCAGTGGTGTAGAGAATAGCGATAAACACCAAGGCCCAACCAGCAGAAGAACGAGCATCACGCACTTTTGGCACAGTGAAGAAACGCACGATAACGTGAGGCAAACCCGCTGTACCTGCCATCAGAGCAAAGGTGATGGCGACAATGTCGATCATCGATTTGCTAGAAGTGGTGTAGTTGGCAAAGCCAAGATCGGTAACCACGGTGTTCAGGCGTGCTAAGAACGGTTGACCATTGGCCAAGTCAGCACCCAAACCGGTTTGTGGTAACAAGTGGCCGGTGAGTTGCAACGAGATAAAGATGGCTGGAATGGTGTAAGCAAAAATCAACACCACATACTGCGCCACTTGGGTGTAGGTAATGCCTTTCATGCCGCCTAATACAGCATAGAAGAACACCAAGCCCATCCCGATAATCAAACCAGTGGTGATTTCCACTTCGAGGAAGCGTGAGAATACAATCCCCACACCACGCATTTGACCAGCAACATAGGTGAACGAGATAAAGATCAAGCACACCACAGCCACAATCCGCGCTGTTTGCGAGTAGTAACGGTCACCGATAAATTCTGGCACTGTGAATTTACCGAATTTCCGCAGGTACGGGGCGAGCAACACCGCCAACAGCACATAGCCCCCAGTCCAGCCCATGAGATAGACCGAACCATCGTAACCCATTGCAGAAATCAAACCTGCCATCGAAATAAACGACGCCGCTGACATCCAGTCCGCCGCCGTTGCCATCCCGTTGACCACGGGGTGCACCCCACCCCCCGCAACGTAGTAGTCTTTGGTGCTGCCAGCACGTGCCCAAATAGCTACACCGATGTAGAGCACGAACGAC
The DNA here is from genome assembly GCF_055136605.1 of Aquaspirillum sp. NCBI lineage: Bacteria > Pseudomonadati > Pseudomonadota > Betaproteobacteria > Neisseriales > Aquaspirillaceae > Aquaspirillum > Aquaspirillum sp. The sequence continues at coordinate 26,702 of NZ_JBSQVP010000045.1, forward strand.
AGCCCCACAACGATATATGTCAGAAGTTTCAGATCATCCATGATCTACGCTCCAAGTTAGTCTTCGTGCACATCGTGCTTTTCGTCGATCTTGCCCATTTGCTTGGCGTACCAGAAAATCAGCACCACAAACGCATAAATGGAACCTTGTTGCGCAAACCAGAACCCAAGCGGGTAGCCTGCGAGGTGAATGCTATTTAACGCGGATGCAAAAAAAATCCCCGCAAAGTAGGAAACAACCGCCCACAAGGCAAGCACGATCCACAACAGCTTGAGCGTGTCTTTCCAGTAGGCATCGGCATTTTGTTGCGCCGTTGCGTCTTTCTTGATCGATGACATCGTTTCGATCTCCTCATGAAATTGTTTTTGTTGACCTGTTCTAACGAGAACGTCGCGGGAATGTGTTTCCCTCCTTCATCAAAGAACAATCCATTCAGTTTTGGCATCAAATTTTGTGATGTTAGCCATCACCGATGTCGATATTGCACAGCAAAAACTTTTATCTGATAAGGCTTCACGCGTGGTTGAAAATGGCATGAGGGATTTTTTTATGCTCTGCAAAAAAGTGTTTCTTTTTTGCAACATGAGGGGGTTTGTCTCAAAAATACATTCTTTTGACGCAAAAACAACATAGCTTAAAGCAGTCTTAACAGACTTAAATAAGATTTAAGCATGCTGGGTTTGATCTCGTCATGGAGGGGAATTTGGCGGGGAAAACAGGGCTTGTAATGGCTAAAGCACAAATCCGGGCGCGCCAGC